>JAAFHQ010000700.1 GCA_013298445.1 Chitinophagales bacterium
AATGCCCCGCTCATCGCCTATAATTTAGCCACATTCCCCTCACACCACACTCCCCTCCAATCTTTCCACCATTTCTTCCATCTTCTTCTTCGGCAACCGCGGATTGCAACGCTCCAGCCTCCTCAATAGCGCAATCGCCAACTGTGGTGTACAAATCTGTTGTTCTACGAGTTGATTGATGACCCAGAGGGAGCCAAAAACGGTGAGGCCATTGTCCTGGGCTTCTTTGCGGAGGTCGCCATCCCCACTGAGCAGGGGACATTGGCGTTGGACGGCGAGAAAAAGAACCGATTTGTCGGTGAGGCGTTTGAGGTTGCGGCGGGTGCGGAAGCGGAGGATATTGAGCATCTCCTCGCCGCTGAATTCGATGATTTCGACCCGTTCGGGTGTCAGGCAGCGCTCCAATGTGGCTTTTTGATCCGGGTGGTTGATTTCATTCACCACAAAGCCTGTTGTCAGGATGTAGTAATCCAGTTGCATGAAGTACTCCAGCGCACCCGCTTTGATGAGGTCGATGAAGACGTTGGTGTCGGTGATGATGAGGTCCTTCATGCCAGTTGTTCCAATTTGTCCCGAAATTCGCCCAAATTCATTTCAGCCAGATGGGCGGCATGATTGATCGAAATGACCTCCTGGCCAATCGCCCGGTAGAGGAGCTGGATGAAACGCCGGGGGCGTTCGCGACCACTAAAATCACCCGGCTCGTCGCGGTGGTAACCTTTGACGCGGTAATTGGTATTCAGCCGCCGATACGTATTGGCGTTGATGATGCCCAGGTGTAGTGCACGGGGAAAAAGCGCCGCAATGGAAATACCCCAACGCTCCTTGATCAACTCCAGTTCCTGCAAGAAAAAATGAAAGCGCTCCTGCGCCATTTCGCCCCGGGCCATTTCCGCAGGGTAAAGCACCGCCGAGGCAAAGGTATGGCAAAGCCGTTCTACGTCTTTTTCTTCCAGCCGCGCATCAAAAGTCAGGCTGTGGTGTGCCAGTTCGTGCAGGGCGGTGAAGCGTTTGCGCACCGCGTTGTGCTTTTTGTTGAGCACAATGATGCGATGCCCTTGCACCAGCGCCTTGAGCCCGTCAAAAGCGTCGTCTGCATCCACTTCGAGTACTTTAAAACCCTTGTCTTCCAGCATTTCGATCACGCTGGGGATGGGGTCATAACCCAGGTTCCATTGTTTGCGCAGGGCTTCGGCGGCGGCTTCGGCATCAGTACCGTTGCGTACGGCCAATTCGTAGTGAAAATCGTGGCTTTGGGCAGGCAATTGCAACAAATGCTCCAATTCCAGGTATCTTTCCAAAAAAGCGCGGGCTTTTTCGATAACGGCAACTTCGGCAGTTTTACTCAAGCGGGATATTTTTTTGCGAAACTCAATGCCCTTCAGTTCAACTTTTACCTCTGGTTCCGAAAAAAAGAAATCAACCGTTACACTCAAGGCATTGGCCAAACAAATCAATACGGCACTGCCCGGCATCATTTCCCCTTTTTCGTACTTGTTGAGTGCTTGCCGGGTCACGGCATTCTCCATCTTGTTCGCCAGGTCCTGTAGCGACAATCCCGCCATTTTTCGGGCGTTGGTGAGCCGTTGTCCAAATAAATTTTCCATCTTAATACTCCTTTCCCAGGTTGAGATAAATTTGTGGTGGTTTTACAAACTGGGTTTTGGTTGACAAATTTACAAAATAATTTGTTTTTGTCAACCAAAACAGGGAAATATTTTTGCACCTTACTCTTTTCCCGTCAGCCCATGTTGTTTCAGGACTTTGGTGGAGATAGGAGTAATAAGGATATAGATGACCTACCGTTTGAAGGTAGCATTACCGCTAGACAAATAAACTAATTTTGACAGCTACGCTGTTTTTTTAATGAACCACCTTAGACACCTTAGAACACCTCAGAAGCTTACCGAATGTACTTAATAATCAATTTTAGTTCTTCAACATTGTTTCGGCTGGCCTCAATTCGCCCAATTCTTTCCACAACAAAATCATTCAACAAGTCATTTGCTTCTGATTGTCTGTTTTGCTTTTTCATCCTTGAATTGAATATCAATGCCTGAATGGTATTGATGATTCCCCATGGAAAACCCCACCAGCCAAAGAGTGCTGACTTTCGCATTGCCCGTTTATTTTGATCATCGAGACAATTTGGACAGGCAATGATCAACTCTTTTTTATACTGGGTCATTACAATAAAACTGATCACTGTACCCACCATCGTGGCATTCAATTTTTCATTAGAGGAATTACAAATTGGACAGGGTAATTTGCGGATCAACTCCGTGTACTCCAATAAATCTGATTCCTTGATTTCTTTAAACTGGGCGTTAATTCCAGCCAATATCGAGTCGGGTAATCCACGCTCTTTAAGTATTGTCTTTAAAACATTCAGTGCTTCTGGCCTAAGACTGGTAGCCTTTTCAGTAGCCAATTGAATCAGCTTTTGATCATCAAGCTGTTCATAGTTCTTTCTTAATTGATCGATATTTGGTTCCATTAACTGGGTACAATAAGTTGATTAAAAAATTACATGAATTGTTATACAACTTAAGGATTCCGCATGATTAAACACTCGATTTAATCAAACGGAATCCATCAATTAACCTGTAGAAACAGCTCACTCCTTCCCCGTCAGCCCATACTGCTTCAGCACCTCCTCCGGCACGCCCAACCAGGTATTCGGCTGATTGCCTACGTATCCCAAATCTTGAAAGCCCATTTCCGTGGTATAAAACCCGGTCATGGTCAAATCGCGCATGAGGTTGAAGAAGGAGACACCCTGTTTCATGGCAGGTTTGGCTTGTTCAGGGTAGGCGATATCGTCTACTATTTGGATGCGTTCGGTAGCAGTGCAAGCCACAAACTTTTTGCCAAAACGTTTCATCGCCTGGTTGTCGATCCACATCAGGCCACCGCGCAGAGGAGTTTGCTGGTAGGGCATGTCCTTGGCGATGAACTCGATGAAGGCGGGTACCCCTGCTTGGGAGGCGCTACCCGAAGTTGCATCTGCTGGCAGGATGATGTCACAAATGACCGTAATGGTGGCCATTTCGTGCGGGGTGAAGAAGGTTTCCGCCATCAGTTTGGCGTCGCGTTCTACCTCCTCAGGGGTACGCCCGGGGCCAGCCTTGCTTTTTTTCTTTTTGCCCGCTTCCAGCTCTGTATCCTGGGTTGGACTGGCATTGATCCCGGTGGCCGCCGTAGCTACACCCACTGAAGTCAAAGCGATATTTTTGAGCAAATCTCTTCTTTTCATTGGATCAAATTTTATTGGCCTTCACCTGTTCAATAATGTATTCCGAAGTGCGCATCGAGGAAGCCAGGATCGTCCAGGTTACGTTTTTGTCACCTTGTGATACGAAAGGTGCGGCATCCACCACGAAGAGGTTTTTGACGTCATGCGCCTGTTGCCATTCGTTGAGGGCCGACTTGTTGGGGTCTTTGCCCATGCGCACGGTGCCGATCTCGTGGATGATTTGTCCGGGTTTGGCCAGTCCGTAATCAGTGTCCGGGCCTGGTTTTTTGCCCTGCGGAATACCACCCATTTCAACAATCAGTTGTTCAAAGGTATCCTGCATGTGTTTCGCCTGTTTGATCTCGTGATCCGACCATTTGTAGTGGAAACGCAGTACAGGGATGCCGTACTTGTCCACTTTTTCAGGGTCAATCTCGCAGTAGTTGCTTTCGAGTGGGATGGGTTCGCCACGGCCAGCCATACCGATGTAGGCACCAAAGAAACGCCGAGCATCTTCCTTTAGGCGGGAGCCGTAGCCACCGGCAGGTTTGGTGGAGCCATCCGCGTAAGGATACTTGCCATTGGAGCCTTGCATACCCATGCCGAAGCCATAGCCGGGCATGTTCATACCGCCACCGTATTCGATGTGGTAACCACGCGCAAAGTCCAGTTT
>JAAFHQ010000702.1 GCA_013298445.1 Chitinophagales bacterium
TCGGCGCTGATTGCTTTGGCTTCTTGTACGTCGCCTTTATCGAGTTCAGCATCCATTTCAACCAGCATTTCGGCACTGACTTCTGCGAAATTATTGACAAAGTTGAGCGGGTTTTGAATTTCGTGGGCGATGCCTGCGGTGAGTTCGCCGAGGGAGGCGAGTTTTTCGGATTGGATGAGTTGGGCTTGGGTGGATTGGAGTTGATCCAATGATTTTTCAGCCTTGTTTCGTTGAATATCAATTTCCTCTTTTTGTTGTTGCAGCAACAAATTCGCCTTTTGTTTTTGTTGGTTATTTCGGTAAAGGATAAACGCTACAAGCAGAAAGAATACTAAACCTGCTAAAGCTGCGTATTGCTTTAATTGGTTTTGAAAAGCAATCTTAGCCAACTCAATTTCTTTTTGGCGTTCCTGTTCCTGTACAGCAATTAGCTGAACTGCTTGTATGCTTGCTGACCCAAGCAAACTATCCTTAGCCGTTGTGGCCATTTTGTAATAACGGAGCGCTTCTTTGGCATTTGTTGGCTCATATAGCTCCGACAAGAGGCTGGCTGCTTCACCCACTACTTTTAGCTGTGAAGTTAGTTCTGCGGTAGCAAGCCCTTTCTTTGCGTAATAAATGCTGGAGTCTCTCTGATCTATTCTTTTGTACAACTTGGAGATATCATTATAAGTGGAGGAGGTGCGAGTGGGCTCGTCATTTTGAATAGACAGTTTAAGGCTCTTCCGGTAATAGTCCAGCGCAAGGGAGGTGTTACCGGACTTCATTTCCAGGTCGCCCAAATTCGCGAAAACACTCGGCTCAAATCTGTCCAGCGAATTGAAATGCTCCAGAGATTTATTTAGATAGTATGCCGAAGAATCCCATTGATTCATTTCTGTAAAAACGCCTCCAATAGCCAATTCAGCATAAGCCAAGCCCGTTTTATCCGAAGGTTTTGCACCAACGATCATCTGCTGTTTATAATAAGTCAGCGCCTTAGGCCAATCACTTAAGGTTCTATATATCCCGCCAATAGCATTCAAGGTGGGGTCTGTGTGTTCTTGCAGTTGGTTTTCTTCTGCAATTTGCAAGGCTTTAAGCCCCATTTTCAGTGATTTGGGTAAATTACCAATAGTCATCATTACGCTGCTTTGCCATGTCAGGGCCAGCATTTCGCCTTTTGGAAATTTAATCTCTTTGGCCAAGGTTAATGCCTGCTGTCCATAATACAAAGCAGAATCCGGATCAGATAAACGATAATACTTACATAGATCTACCATGATCATTACCCGGGTTGTATCGTGCCTGGCCATGACCAATTCCTGTTTTAACCCATCTACCCGGCTTTGGGAAAAACAGAGGCTCCAAAGGAGCGATAAAAGAAGGGTAAATACTATCGTCTTCATCATCCATTGATTTTAACTGGTAATTGAATCACGAACTCCGTCCCCTCTCTCTCCTCACTCTCCACTTTCAGCTCTCCACCATGAGCCTTCACAATATCATAGGCCAATGAAAGCCCTAATCCTGTGCCTTGCCCAGTCGGCTTGGTGGTGAAAAACGGCTGGAAGATTTTTTCGCGAATCGATTCGGGGATGCCGGGGCCATTGTCTTGAACCTTAATCAGAATTTGATCGTCAATTTTCTGGGTGGAAATGGTGATGGTGGGTTGGTACATAGTGTCGGCGTGACTCGAAGTCACGCCGACACTCGCCCGCTGTTGCACCGTGCTTCGGCTACGCTCAGCAACCGCATAAAACGCATTGTTGATCAAATTCAGCAGCACCCGCCCAATGTCTTGCGGAATGACGGAAACGAGCGGCAAATCCGGATCAAAATGCGTCTCCATCGTCGCATTAAAGTTATCATCCTTTGCCCGGAAGCCATGATACGCTAGGCGCAGGAATTCGTCGGCGAGGGCATTGATATCGGTAGGTTCTTTTACACCTGTGCTCGCTCGCGAATGTTCGAGCATACCTTTGACAATGGAGGAGGCACGTTGGCCGTGGTGGGTGATTTTATTGAGGTTTTGTTTGAGATCGGCGGCGATGGATTTGGCCTCCTGGGTGTCTCCTTTGTCTAGCTCTTCTTCCATCTCATCCAGCATTTCAGCGCTGACTTCGGCGAAGTTGTTGACGAAGTTCAGCGGGTTTTGAATCTCGTGGGCGATACCTGCGGTGAGTTCACCGAGGGAGGCGAGTTTTTCGGATTGGATGAGTTGGGATTGGGTGGATTGGAGGTTTGACAGTGTTTGTTCGATGACTTTATTTTTTTCTTGAAGCTGCCTTTTCGATTTTTTTTCTAGCTGATTGTTGCGGTAAAGGAAGCCTCCGATCAGAAGCAAGATGAATAATCCTGTAAATAAGAAATATTGCTTGACTCTATTTTCATAAGCGATTCTATCTTTTTCGATTTTTTGTTGATGCTCCTGTTCATTGGAGATGATGCGCAGCAAACTTTGAACTTTACTGGGGCCGTACAATGCATCATTCGCCTCAGCTGCTATTTTGCGGTAATGCAGAGCCTGTTTTACATCTATTGACTCGTATTCCTCAGCCAATAAATTTCCGGCATTAAGTACTACCCTTTTATAGTTCAGCAATTGCGCCAATTCCAGGCTTTTTTTTCCATAATACCTACTCGAATCAAGCTGTTGAACAACTTTGAAATGATTGGCCAGCGCATAATAAACGTCACAAGTTCCTCGATTGGCATTTACTTGTTTAGCCCTTTCTCTGGCAAGACGGAAATAGTATTCAGCAATCTGCGGGTGACCGAGTTCAAATTCAATTTCAGCAATTCTTAATTGGGCCAAACCATTAAATGACATTTTTGTAGCTTTTTTAAAAAATAACAACGCAGAGTCTAATTGATGATTGTTTTTTAAGGCAGATGCAAAGTTAACGTTTAGGTTTACTTCCAAGGTTCCGACAAATTCATCTCGTGGTGAAAACCTGTTGGATTGGTACAATTGGATTGCCCGGCGTAAATAAATCAAAGCTTTGTGGGGATCTTGGATTTCAGTATTGAAAATAACTCCGAGTGCATTAAGACACCAGGCAATTTCCAGTTGATACCCCTTTGTTTCAGCCAGGTGTAATGCTTTGAATTCGTATGCCAATGCTTTGGGGATTTCACCCAGCACTCGGTAGGTAAACCCTAATTCCCGCAACGCAACCACTTCGGCCTTGTAAAAATGGATTTTTCGGGATAAGCCCAGTGCCAAGTGGCCATATTTTATTGAAGAATCCAAATTTGTGGAATTGCGGTACAGAAGGGTAAGCTCCGCCATCAGGCGCGCTTTTGTAGTGTCCTTTTGAGCGCTGACCAAACTGCGTTTGATCATTTCAATACCAGAACTGTTTTGTGAAAAAACAGTTCCAATGGCAAAGCCAAAAATTGCGAAGAACAGGAATGTTCTGGTCATGATTTTGAGTTAACAGGCAACTGGATAGTAAATTTTGTGCCATCCTTTTCCTTACTTTTTACTTCCAAATTTCCTCCATGCCCTTTGGTCACAATATCATACGCGAGTGAAAGCCCTAAGCCTGTGCCCTGCCCGGTAGGCTTGGTGGTGAAAAAGGGGTGGAAGATTTTATCCTGGATGGCTTCGGGGATGCCATTTCCGTTGTCTTGGACGCTGATCTCAATGGCATTTTCTAGTCTCTTTGTCCTGAGCGTGATCGTTGGGGTGTAACTTTCGGAAAGTCTGAAACTTTCCGAAAGTGGCGTTTCAGATTCTACCTGGGTCATTTGTTTTTGCTTTTCGTTCAGGGCATAAAACGCATTATTGATCAAATTCAGCAGCACCCGCCCAATGTCTTGTGGGATGACCGAAACCAGCGGCAAATCTGGATCAAAATGGGTTTCCAGCGTCGCATTAAAGTTGTCGTCCTTCGCCCGCAGCCCATG
>JAAFHQ010000703.1 GCA_013298445.1 Chitinophagales bacterium
TCATGTGCTTCGTAATCGTGATCCAGCCCCCGCTTGAACAATACCCGAAGGCCATTGATCAACACCTTGGCAAACAAATCTGGTAGATTTTTGAATTGTTCGATTTGGATGTTGACCCGCTCGGCCTCGTCTAGGGTATTCCAGGCATAACAAAGCAGATAATAAAGGTTTTGGATGGGGATCATGGCCGGGCAATTTCCAGATTTTGGAAAATTTTATCCACCCGCTCCGGCTGATCAAACCACATCTCTTCCAACATAGGCCGGATCTCATAGCGCAACAGATCCTGGTACCATTGCCACTCATCCAGGGCAGGATTGTAAGTACAAAAATAGCTGTGCCCCAGCCGAAAATCCTTGCCAAGGTTGGGGTCGCGGGCAATTTCTTCGTTTAGCCGCGGGATTTGTTGGGCAATAAATTGGGCCAGCGTTGCCGAAACCCCCTGTTTTTGCAAATGCTCCACAAAACTTTGATCATAACAAGGTTCGATATCGATGAAAGCAAAACGCCGCCGCAAGGCGTAGTCGATGATCGCCAGCGAGCGGTCGGCAGTATTCATGGTGCCGATCAGGTACAAATTAGGGGGTACAAAAAAATCGGGATCAGTGGCCCGACTGTAGGTGAGGCGCACGGCATAGGTTTCGCTGCGTTTATCAGCTTCGATCAGTTGGAGCAGTTCGCCCAAAATTTTACTCAGGTTACCGCGATTGATTTCATCGATGATCAAAAAATAGGCCTTGTCGGGGTGCGCCAAAGCAGCTTGACACAATTGGTAAAAGACCCCGTTGCGCAATTCAAAACCACCGTTTGGGGCAGGCCGCAAACCTTGCACAAAATCTTCATAGCTGTACGATTGGTGAAACTGTAGCCGCTGAATTTGGCTGCTGTTTTTGAATCCCATCAAACCATAGGCCAGTTTGGTGGCCAAGAAGGTTTTGCCTACTCCCGGTGGCCCTTGCAAAATGACGTTGCGTTTGCGCTTCAACAAATGCATCAGGCGTACAAATTGCTCGGTGGGGATGAAGGGGCGATCAGGGTCGTCTTCGTAGCGATAGCGGGGGGCAAAAATGGGCTCTTCGGGCTCGCGCACTACCGCTGAAACAGAATCTTCAGAATTTGGATAAGCTACAGCGCTTTTACCCTTTGGTTGATCAAGGGCCAGCTTCAATATTTTATCATTGAACTCAAGGACTTCGGTTTTTATTTTTTCAAAAGTAGCCTTGATTTCGGCATAGGATTGCACTGCCCAAAGCTGGTTTTCTACCATTTTATCCGGGCTCAGTTTTGCAGGAGCCATTTTACCCGCAGTGCTGATTTGGCCGATTTTTAACAAAAACTGATTGGATTTTAAATGCCCCTGAGGGATATCCAGGTGGATACTCACACTTGCCGTACTGCTTCCAAATGGGGAGCTGGAGCGAAAATCCCCAATTTTTACTGCGTATTTTTTCAAATGTAAATCAGCAATAAGCTGTTTACCGATTTTTTCAAGAAAGGCCCGGGTTTTCTTTTGAACCTCACCTTCAAAAAGCAAGGGCAAAAAAATGCTGAACGGTTTTTGGTAACCTTGAAAAGGGTCGCGATTGCCCAAAGGGTACACATCGAGTTGATCCAGGGTATCTGCGTCCAGGTGTGCAAAGTAGCTGCGGTTTTTTTGCCGAATGCGTTGTTTGATCTCTTCAATTTTTGCGGCATCAATTTTTTGCTGTTCCGCCAGTTGCCGCAGGCATTCCATCCGCAAAAGCTGGATGGGCTGGAAAGGGAGCTGCTGGTATTTCACGAGCAAATTTTGCACCCTTAGCTGATCCAATTGCCCCAGGTGTGCATACAATTGCGCCGGGTCTTCGGAGAATTGATGGTATTGTTGAGCGAGTTCTTGAAGGTATTCAAATTCGGCCTGCATGATTCTTCTGTGTAGAGGGAAAGGTAAATAAAAATGAACTAAAATAAAAAAGAGCCACCGAAATAGCTTCGGCGGCCCATATACATTCAAGCTCAATATGTGTCTAAAGAAGTTTAGAAGTTGAGGAGTTTAAAAGTTGAGTAAGGTTGAGCGTCGCTGCGGTAGCCTAAACTCCTCAACGGCTCAACTCCTCAACTTTATTTACAATTGGCCAAAAGCTTGCGCAAATCTTCTTTGTCGTTTAGCACTACTGTTCTGCCATTTTTGGTTTTCACCCGATAAGGGAATACCAACTCTGGGCGATCGGTAGACAATGGGTTGTTTTTTACCCAACGCTCAATCAAGTCGCGGAAAGCATCGGCACTGCGGATTTCTACCACTACACCACTAGGCAGTTTTACTTTGGCTGGGAAAATCACATCAAAGCATGGAGTGGGATCAATGCCACATTTGGCATTGGCTTTACGCAGGTCTTCTGCAGAAGTGATCACTGCCGTGGTACTGTCGCGATATACTATGCCAAAAGGTATTTTTACAATCGTTGCACCATTAGCCGCAGGGTGTGCTCTACGCCAGGCTAGGGCTTGTTTGGCAAAATCTTCAGCATCTTTTGCCACAGCCGTGCTACCGTCAGGGTGCTGAATGGTGTCTGGGAAAACGATCCGGAAACAAGGGCGGGGATCAGGGCCTACACTAGGACGATCGGGGCCTGGCTTACATTCCGCCAGAATTTTCCGCAAATCGTCAGCTCCGGTAATCCGTACAATGGTTCCATCCGCTTTTTCTACCTGATAAGGGAGAACAATTTGTGGGTGTCTGTCCGCATTGGGGTGTTTGTCACGCCATCTTTTCAACAGTGCCGCAAATGCATCAGCACTATTTATCGTAATGGTGCTGTCGTTGGGCAATTTTACTTGCACAGGGAAGATTACCTTGTAGCAAGGTTTTACACTTGGACGATCTGGTAAACAAGATTCAATCAGTTTCTTCAGTTCATCAGGGCTGTTAAGCGTAGTGTTTGAACCATCAGCAAGGGTTACATCAATTGGGAAAATGATTTTGGGACGGCCATTTAGGCTCGAGTTTTTCCAACGTTCGATGAAGTTTTTGTGTTCGCGTTCACCATCAATCACCAGCGTATCACCATTGGGCAGTTCTACACTGATCGGGAAAACAAACTCAAAACAACAACGACTGGAATCACGAGGGCCGCGTGGGCCCTGGCCCAGCAGAGGGTCGCCGAGGGTGAAATTGTCTTCACTCACGACAAGGTCTTCTTTCTGGCAAGCCGTGAATAACACTGTGGCAAACAGTGCAAACACCGCTCCGGTTTGTAAAATGGACTTTAACATGTTTTTGAAATTTTTGGGTTAAGAATGCTTAGATTGTATTGGTAAGCCCAGGTTTTTTATCTTGTACTCACTTTTTCTAAAAAAAAATTGAAAAATTGTGCCCTGGATAAAAGTTAAGAATTTTAAATACGTTTGTTTTTCAATTTTCACCAGGATTCGTCCTGTTCAATTTTTTTCTAGATGTCGGATTTAGAGCGTTGGCAAGCATTAAAAGATGGTGATAAACGGGCCTTGGAACAAATTTACCGCGACCATGCTGCGGTACTGTTTAAGTATGGCCGCAAGTTTATGCCGGATGCTCAGTTGGTAGAAGACTGCATTCAGGATTTGTTTATTGAACTGTGGGATGCTCGTCAGCGGATTTCAGCCACCGATTCTATTCGCAAGTACTTATTCGTTTCCCTCCGCCGCAAAATTGTCAAAACCCTGGATCGGCAAGTGAAAAAAATCGCCTCCGAAGAACCCGAAGAGCGCCATTTTCAGGCTGATTTTGGGATCGATCAACTCTTGATTCAAAACGAAATGGACGCCGAACGCGAGTCCAAGCTGAAAGTGGCGATGGCTGCCCTCAGTGAACGCCAGCGCGAGGTCTTGTATCTGAAATATTTTGTGGACATGGACTACAATCAGATTGG
>JAAFHQ010000704.1 GCA_013298445.1 Chitinophagales bacterium
CAACCCCACCCCCTTCACAAACAAGATATTATTCTCCAAATGCACGTGCTCGTGCAACTTCTCCTCAAACTCTTTCAACATCGAAAACAGCACCCGATAGGTCGTACAAGCTTCCTCCGGAGCCTGGTACTGATTCGTCAAATCGGAAATGTGTTGCATCAGTGCACCGGCGTTTTCGTGCTCGGACTCCATCACGGCCAGTGGGCTTTCAATGGTCCCAAAGCCCGGTTGTTGCCATTCCGTTTTGTTTTCCAAGGTTTTGATGTAAGGAAAAAGGATTTGTTCTTCCTTGACCAGGTGTTGAAGCAATTCTTCTCGCAGTTCATTCCAGGATTGTAGCACTTCAATCAACTCGGGGTGTCTTTGCCCGTGTACCCGTGCCACCTTCACGGCAAACTCGGTGATCGGGTTGGCCGTACGTTGGATGTAATGGTGGTATTTGTTGATGATGTAGTCGATGAGGAAGCTCAAAGACCATTCGTTGTATTCGGCTTCGGGTGAAAAGGCGGATTGTTCCAGTTCTTCAAGGGCTGCGGCTACTTCGGTAGCGTCGATGCCTTTGGATTGGCAACTTTCAACCAGGGTGCGGCCACCGCCACAGCAAAAATCGATGCCGTAGTGTTTGAATATGGCGGCTTTGCGAAAATCCTCAGCCACGATTTGGCCTACAGTTTGGTTGCTATTCATTAGATGAATTATTTAAATTATTGAAAATCAATTTATTTCTCCGAAGCAACATCAATAGAGCAGCCTTCAAAAGTCCTTCCGACTAAAACTCCGCACACTTCCCCACAGCGGCAGGCCGAACCACAGCAGCATAATCATTACCGCATACAACACGCCCCAGCCACTGCCAAAAAACTGCTGCATCACCGCCCCCGTGAAGCCCATCAGTGCCGAAGCATCCGTATGCAACATCACCAGGATGCGCCCCAAATCAATTGGGTTGAAGGAAACAAAGGCAATCACTGCCTTTTCCAGCGGGTAATCACTGAAGGCGAAGAGCAAAAAGAGCACAATTCCATTGTAGAGCAAGGCAAAATAGAACCACAAGAGCAAGGCCACCCCGATACCTCGGGCCTTGTCGCGGGTACGCACAGCAGCCAGTAGCGCCAGTGCCACAAAAATGAAGCTGAGCATCACCCCCGTCAACACCAAACTCAGCGCCGCAGCACTAAAACCCGTCAATAAAACGGGAATCCCAACCCCAATCAGGTAAGCCAGCGCCAAGGCCGTGCCCACGCCCAAAAACTGCCCCAAGGCCAAACGCTGCCTCGGGATCGGTTGCGCTAACAACAACTCGATGAACTCGTAGGAATTGTAATAATGAATGGTGCTAAAAATAATGCTCACCAGGGGCACCACGATCAAAATAATGTTCAACAAATTGAGCAAACCTTTGCCGGGGTTGCTTTCAATACTGAACATCGTAGCCGACATCAATAACAAAAAAAGCGTATAGGCAATGATCATCCGACTGCGCAGGATGTCGTAAGCGATGTAACGAAGCAGGATTCTCATAGGACGACTTTTTGGAGTGAAGGAATATGCTGGTTTTGCCCTTGATTGGTCATAATTTTGGCGATGGCCTTGGCAAAACGCCGCTCCTGAGTTTGTTCCAGGATGGTTTCCACCGATTGGAAAAACAGGAGATTGCCCTCCACCAAGTACATCACATCGGTGGTCAGTTCTTCCAGGTCATTGAGGATATGGGAAGTCATCAGGACGAGTTTACCCTTTTGTTGCTCGCGCAAAACTTTGGCTTTAAGCGCTTCGGCGGCAATGGGATCCAGACCAGCGGTGGGCTCATCCAAAATCAAAACTGCAGGGTTGAATAAAAAGGCCAAACAGGCGCTGACCTTTTGGCGGGTTCCACCGGAAAGGGTGCGCATGGGTTTGTCAAAACTACCTTTTAAGCCAAATTCTTCAATTAATTCTTCGTCCAAAGCACCGCAATGACAATCCTTCCGCAAGTCGATCATCAAGTCGAAAACCTGCCGCACCCGCATGTTGTCCGGATAACGCCCAATTTGGGGCATGTAGCCAATGTGTTTGCGGTAATCCCAGGATTGGGCAATCGACTGGCCTTCAAAACAAATCTGACCAGCATCCGGCAATACCATGCCCAGCAAACACTTGATAAATGTGGTTTTACCCGAGCCATTTGGCCCAATCAAAGAGACACCCTTGCCCTGTTGTAAGTCCACACTAATCCCGTTGAGGGCACAAAGTTTGCCGAATTTTTTGCGTAAGTCGTGGGTCTGGATCATGGTCGTAATGGTTTGAGACGTGGTTGATTGTCCTTCAACTCGCTCGGGGTGAGCGTAGGAAATACTTTTTCACTTTCATCAATCAGGCGAACCACAAAGCTGTGCAAAAACATCAGCCCAGCCGGAATCCGTTCTACAATCATGGCGTACAAACTCACCGGGTGATAGGGAACATCCCCTACTCCATCGCGATTCAGGTCGTAACCAGAGTATTGATCCCAATAGTTGCCAGTGAAACTATTGAGCACGGTACCACCATTTGTAGCCACATCAAATGTATTGGCCAGGAAGTTGTTTTTTTCAAAAACGTTGTCGCTGCAGTTGGCTTGCAGGCGCAAGGCCCAGCCATTGTTTTGAAGCGTGTTATAGGCCAAATGAATCCGGCTGGAGCCCTCCATGTAAATCCCGGTGGTATTGTTGTCGAAGGTATTGTGCTCAATTTTGCTGTCGGATATGTCTTTAAGCAGCAGGCCGTAAGCCGCACTACCCCAGTTTTGTTCAAAATGGTTGTGTTGCATCACCACGTTGCGGGTGTACATCACCGCTACTCCAGCTCCGTTTTCCCGAAAGCGGTTATAGGAATAAGTGTTGTTGTGAGAAAACATAAAATGCAGGCCGTACCGAATGTTGTTCTGACAAAAATTGCGTTGCATGTGGCTCTCGGTCACAAATTCCAGGTAGATGCCATCGCGGTGGCCTTTTACCGTGTTGTCACTGAACGACAAATGATTGCATTTCCAGGCATGGATGGCGTTGCCGGTGTTTTGTTCTTCGGAGGGTTTTCCCTCAATGGTGTTGTTGCGGGCAGTGCAATGGTCGGCGTTGGAGAAATAGATCCCAAAATAACTTTGGCTGATGTGGTTGTTGAGCACTTGAACATATTTGGCACTGAGCACTTTCACGGCTGCCCAATCCGTGATACTGGTACGCCCGGTCCGCTGAAAACGGAAGCCTTTCACCACAACTTTATCTGCACTGATGGTGATGATTTCCCCTTGCCCACTGGCATCAAGTATAGGTTTGTCTTGGCCAAGGAGGGTCAGGGCTTTGTTGATTTTGATGCCGTATTGGTAGTACGTTCCGGCGCGCACCAGGACGGTATCGCCCGCAGTGGCCCGGTCAATGGCTTGCCGAATCGAAGCACCGGGCGCAACCTGGATGGTTTTTGCCCCCAGATTGGTGATCAAAAATATGCTGAGGATGAATAAGGGAGTACGCATAAGGAGTGATGAGTGAAAAGTGATGAGTGATGAATCTACTTTTTCAAATTGGACCAGTTGGTCGTTTCTGCTTGCCACTTTTTTTCAGCCTGAAATGCTTTTAGCTTTTCAAGGGAAGAAAACGCTGCGATATTGCCTCCCATCGGGCTGCGCAAGGCTTCTGCTTTCAACAGATGTGCGCTGCGTAGATCAATGAGGGTGCCTTTTTGCAGGTAGTCATTCACTAAAATGTGCTGGTAATCCGCGTCTTTAGCCTGCTGCATTTGGTAGTATTTGTTCAGGCAAAACAGGTCGTCAAACTTGTACACTTTTCCCTTGGTGGTGACCAGTTCTGCCGCAAAACGATCGTCCATGATGGTCATTTTGCAAAACTCACATTGGTCATGTCCGTATTGAA
>JAAFHQ010000705.1 GCA_013298445.1 Chitinophagales bacterium
GGGTCGTGAGTGTACACCATCGCCTGCAAGGGCAATTGGAAGTGTACGATGAACCCGTTGACTTCAGTACAGGCATCGGTTATGTTGAAAAAGACTGGGGCGTATCCTTTCCCAAAGCCTGGATTTGGATGCAAAGCAACCATTTTGACAGCACCAAGCCCATGTCCTTAATGGCCTCAGTGGCGCATATTCCCTGGTTGGGTAGTCATTTTATCGGCTACATCGTTGGTTTTTTGTGGGAGGGAAAATTGTATCGCTTTGCCACTTACACCGGAGCCAAAATGCAGGTAGAACTGACGGAGAACCAAGTGAAACTGGCTTTTTTTGACCGCAAAAACCGCCTTGAAATCACCGCTCACCCTGCTCCCGGAGCGAATTTGATTTCTCCCATCAGCGGACAAATGACGGGCAAGGTGAACGAGAGTATGCAGGCCACGCTGGATGTTGCTTTTTATGAAAGGGGAGAATTGCGTTACCAGGGCCAGGGGAAAAATGCCGGGCTGGAACTGGCCGGAGCACTGGATGCATTGGTCGGAAAACCATTAAAAAATCAACGATAAACAATAGGACTCCTCAAAAAATGTAAATTTGCAGAAAGCAAGTGTTCTACAATTTCTTCCTATGCTCATTGTGATACGAATCTTAATCATCTTGTTTATTCTGGGCCTGATGGTCTTCATGGGGCACCTGTCCGTGCGGATGGAAAAGCGGCGCGTCGGCGGCAAATACCACGATTTTTGGCAGGACACGATGGGTTCGGTGTGGCGAACTGGTGGTGAAAATTTTCTGCCAGTGCCTTCCTGGAAAGAGGAAAGTGATGCCTACTGTGAACGTTTGAGGCAAAAAAGGAATTTGGTGGTGTATTTGTTTTGGTTGATTTGGGTGCTGATTGTACTAGTGTTTATTGTTTTTTAAAAAAAATCTACCGCACCCGCTCCAATCCCTCCTTCGCCTTCGTATAATCCGGAGCCAATTTCAGCGCTTGCTCATAATCCGCTTTCGCCTGTTGTTTTTTGCCCAAAATTTCCGCCGCCACGCCCCGGTAAAAATAGGCCTGGATGTGTACTGGCGAAGCTTTAATGGCAGCATCAAATTTTTCATAAGCCGCAGGAATGGAGTCCATGTCCATCAACAGCAGCCCGGCGTTAAAGTAGCCTTCGGCGTATTTAGGATCAACACGGTTGATTTTTCGGAAAGTAGCCAGCGAGCCTTTCAAGTCGCCGATGCTTTGCTGGTAATAGCCGCGGGCATGAAGTGCTTCCACGTTTTTGGGATCAATGCGGGTAGCAGTCTCAAAATAACGCCCGGCGATGGCGTTGCCCAGGGCAGCATGCAATTGCCCCAGGTTGATCCAGGCATCCACCAGCTCGGGGTCGTTTTCGACGGCGGTTTGAAAACTGTTGATGGCGCGGGCAGTGTCCCCCATTTCTTTGAAGTTCATCCCGAACATAAAGAAGGCTTCCGCATTCTGCGGGTCAATTTGTAAGACCTGATCGATGCTTTTCATCGATTCCTTGTGCATTTGCAGGATCATCTGAAATTCCGACAATTTGAGCAGGGTGGGTATGCGTCGAGGAAAGCGCATCACCGCCGTTTCCAAGGTTTTTAGCGCCTTAAAACTTTTAAAATAATCCATGTAGGCATCGGCCAAGAGGTGGTAGTAGTCCACTTTGGTGGAGTCGATGCTGATGGCTTTATTGAGGTCGGCAATGGCTTCGTCATAACCTTCCAATTCAAAATACTGCTCGGCACGAGCATAATACAAGTCAGCATTTTTGGGGCTCTTTTCAATTCGGGCATTGAGCTGATCCAGTTTGGCATTGCCAGTTTTTTGGACCTCATTCTGATCATCGGCTTTTTTCTTACAGCCGACAAATGTGATAAAAACCAAAAGAATTAGGGCAAAATGCCGATATTCGATGAACTTATGCATGGTGCAGAGTTTCTGTTTGTTAGAGTTGAAAGGCTGAAGTCTTCTCAGCTTTTCCGTACCAATTAACGACAAGCCAAAATGATTCGTATAGCCGCCTATTCCAGAATTACAAAAATCAGGTTGATCATTTGCCTGATCTTTTTTCTCCCGAGTTGGATTTGTGCCCAAAAATGGCAAAATCTCCAGACATTCGGTGGCTCCGGCAACGAAAACACTGGAGATTTGTACTGCAATAGTGAGGGGCACTGCGCTACCGGGTTTACCTTCCAGGGAAAAATGGAGTTGGGCGGGCGTACACTCAATAGCCAGGGTGGCAGCGATTTTGTCATCTTGCAACGCTCCAAAGGTAGCGCCCAATACCGTTATTTCAGCCACGGTGGTGGCCCACTGGATGAAGAAATTGTGGCGGTACGCCCCTTGAGCAATGGAGGTTTGTTGTGTGCAGGGGTGTTTTGGCGGGAATTGGTTTTGCCAGATACCACTTTGTCTGCCCTGGATGCGGGCAAGGCCATTTTTGTGTTGTCCTATCTACCCTCGGGCCGTTTGTCCTGGGCCAAAGTCATTGATGGTTCGGGCCTAAAAAGTGTCAGCGATGTGCTGCTCAACGACAATGGCAATATCTGGGTGAGCGGTTCTTTTAGTGATACGCTGTTTCTGGAGGGCAAAAAATGGGCAGCAGCGGGGCAAAGCGACCTTTTTTTGCTGCGCCTGGAAGCGGACGGGCGTTTGCAGTGGCTGCAACACCACGGGGTGACGGGCAGTACCCGTCTGGCAGGTATTGCTGAATTACCCGGACGGGCAGTGGTGGGTTTGGGCAGTTTTGACAAAAGTGTAAAATTTGGCAACGATATTTTTGCGGCCAATACCAGCGACCAGGACTTATTCATAACCGCCTGGGGACCTGATGGCCAGGTGTTGTGGGCACGCAAAGGCGGGGGCGTATACGATGCCACCCCCATCGACATTACCACTGATGACAAAGGGGGTGTTTATTTCTGTGGCAACATCGTCGGGGTAATCCGTTTTGACAATGGCCTGAGTATTCAAAGTAAGGATGGCAATTCCGATTTGTTTCTCGGCGCTTATTCTTCCTCGGGTGCGCTCCAGTGGGCGCGTACTTTCACTGGTGAACAAGTGCAGGAATGCTCACGAATGTTGTGGCAAAACAAACAAATTTACCTCAGTGGCTATACCCTGGGGCGTTTCAATTACGGTGGAAAAGACATCAACCCCAGCGATGGCTTCAGTTCGTTTTTGGCAGTACTGGACACTATTGGACGGCCTATCTCCGTGGAGGTATTGGATGCAAGCGGGGGCTTGTACACCGGAGGATTGGCTTACAGTGTGGGTGGTCAGTTGCAATTGGCGGGAGTGTACCGAGGTACGGGCAGCCTGGAAACCCTGGCTTTGCCGGGGAGCAGCTCTTTTGATTTTTTTACCGCCGATTTTTCAACTTTGGTTACTGGTATTCCAAGCATTTTGGTAGACGACCCACGATTCAAAGTTTTTCCAACGCCCAGCAAAGACATTTTATACATTCAAAATACGACTCAAATGGAGGGCTACACTGTCCGGCTTTACGATGCCTTTGGGCAAGTGGTACAGGAAATTAAAGGAAGCCCCGGCTCACTGGATGTCTCCCGGTTTAGTCCCGGAGTTTATGTATTGCAAATCCGCCAGGAGGCTAGCTGGTCCCTTTACAAAATAATCGTGCAGTAAATCCAGCATCAAAGCACCCTCGGAGGGAATCATTTCGGGCAAATCAGCCTTTAAAGAAAAATACCCAGCGTTTTCAAGGTTGGAAAACGAGCCTTTTTTGCGCGCAACCAGCTCGCGAAAAAGGCTGTTTTTTATGCCAGAAACCTTTAGAGCTTGTTTAAACCTGCACCCAAATGTCTACAGCACCCGCTTTAAGCAACAATTTTTCCCAACGTCGGCGCATCATCGCTT
>JAAFHQ010000707.1 GCA_013298445.1 Chitinophagales bacterium
CAAAAACTTCCTTTTCCTACATTCATAAAATAATATGTTTTAATGAAAAAAAATTAATAGCACCCTATTGCTATGGGGCATAGCATACTGTCTACAATTTCATACCACTGCCTATCTATAAAAATTTCAGTATCCAGTGTTGGAAACTTGCCTTTTAAATGTTTCTTCTCTCCATTAACCCATAGGTATTTATCTAGATAAATTTGTTTAAAAAAATATGATTTAGTTTTCAAATCAAACCTATAAGTAGTTTGATATTTTGAAGAATCAAAAATATAGATGCTCTTAGTATGGTGGTATATTTTTGAATAGGTCTTAGATGAAACCACACACACATTAAGAGAATCTAGTGTTTTTAAGTCTATTTCATTTTTTTGGGATGTAGAGTCCTTTTCACCTAAAGGATTAAGGCAATAAGACGCATTTTCTTTGTTTCCGTAAAATGAGATGATTATTTTTTCATTCTCAACTTGTATAACTGATTGATTAGAACTATAGGTACACCCACTACTTGTTAGGGAAAATTCTATGTATAATTTATCTTTTTTCTTAAGTCTCAAAAAATCAGCTACATATTCACTGCCTTTGCAAAGAATTAAAGAATCTACTATACAATCATCTTTTATTGCAAATAATCTAATATTGTTTTTAACGTGATTTGAAATGATCATTATCTTGATCCATTTATCATTAGCTGCTTTATCAAGGATAGAGCTTTCATAAACAGTACACATTGTCGAATCGAATTTTGGATAACAATATTCAATTGCTGAATTTTGTCTTATTTGATTGCAACCATTCAAGGAAAACAAGACAATTAACTTCATTACCAATACAATAAAAGATAAATATCTCATGGCCAGCCTCTTTTATAATCTATAGGGTTAAGAGTAGGATTATAGGTAAAAAAAGTTGTAAGACCTTGCTTGCCCGTTATAACAAGAGTTCCATCTTCATATAACCCACGGAACCAGTTCCCAGGTTGTGTAAACGCAGTTCCTTCCCAAAAGTATGCATAACCAATTAGGAATTCATTTGTAAGCAAACGTGTCATTTCTGACAATGCAGATATTGCTCCCGAGACTCTATTACCGTATGAACTATGCATGTATGCATCACATAAAGTCTGGTGAGTTACATTGTAATAACTTGTTTTTTCCATCTTCTTCGTGTCCTTATTCCATTGTTCATCCTTTTTAGCATCATACTGGCCATCAGCCTTTGAATTATGAACAAAATTCTTGTCTAATTTAGCATTTTTCCCCCATCTGGTATTATACATTCTATTCATAATTACCGACCCTATCCCTTTAGCCTCCGGATTATAGTCACTCGACTCTCCGACTACTATAGCAACGTATTCGTGAACAAAACCTAGATCAAATTTTTTAAATTGGCCATCATAGTTGTTTTGCAGGACATAGACAGAACCATTTGTTTGCCCTGGTGGACTTGGTTTTTTCTCTATCAATATTCCATTATGATCAAAATAATAATCCATAGCTTCCCCTAATTCAGCAATGTCGTTAGGGTCATTTTTCCAAGTTAGCAAAAAATCGCTACCTGTTTCACAGCCTCTAAGAAGAAAATATACAACCGTGCTTTCATTCAAATTCGCCTCGATAAAGCTTAAATCCTGCTCCGAATTACAAATTGACTCGCTAGAAAAAATGAATCCTCTAGCCATATCCCCCAAAGCTTCAACATCCACACAAATTAAATCTCTAGGATTGAAAGTTTCTCCATCTAATTTAATCAACAAGTTTGCAGCATCGGTTACATTACAGGCATTTCGTAAGTTAGGTCGATTCCGTGTAATACCCTGTTCAGATTCAACAATCTCGCATGGTACAGCCTCAAATCCTAATCCAATCAACTTGTCAAATAAAGTATTACACTTCTCTCCTTGCACCGCCGCCAAAATCTCCTCCTTCCCCATCTCTGCCACTGCTGCACAAGTTTTTACATTCCCCTCCGAATCTTCCCGACTCTCAGTCACCGTCACCCGATACAGGTTCAGTAGGCTTGCGCTCGAAACACTGATCTCGGCGGTTGTCCCTCCGGTATTCCACAGGTAGGTATATTGAGCACCAACCGGGCTTGCCTTTAACTTGATCGGGCCATCCTCACAAAGTTCAGCGGGGTTGGTTTCCACGGTGATTTCAGGATCAACATCCAGCACTATTACTTTATAACGAATGACGCGGGCTTTCAGTTGATCATCTAACACTGTCACACTATACTCTGTATCCTCCGTTGGGTCAACCGTCCGCGAGCTTTCCGTAGAGCCATCATTCCAATTGAAACAAGAGCCAGGGCCAGGGTCCAGTGTAGTGGATCCTCCTTTGCAGATAATGACGGTTTTTTCGGTGTAGGTCTCAGGATCAAAAACGACAATAACGCGCAAGTCCTTGCGTTTGGGGTCGATTTTTAACTTGGTTGGGGTTACACTTTGTAAAGTAAAGATGTATTCCTGCGGGTAATTGAACAAACGGGCTGTACTGGCCAGGGCTGTAGAGTCTTTATCTGGGCCATCAAATCCATTGATGTACTGGCGCTGGGCAAAGAGGCGTTCACTGCGCAGGTTGGCATTGTTGCCATTGGGGGTGTACTCCACAAAATGGGGTTCTCCTGTGCCTTGTAGCACCAATTTCAGGTTGAAATCATCCTGCATCCAGCGGGGTGTTTCGACCAGCCAAGGGAAAATCACCAATTGATCGGGTTGGGTGATCATCACCGTATCTTTGGTGAAGCCAGCCAGCGCGTAGCTGCGGCAAGTATCGCTGATCACCAGGGTGTCACCCGTGATGATACAAGCCGCTGGCAGTTTTTTGAGTGCAGGGATGTACATGCCAGGAGGCAAATCCGTAAATTCTTGACTGGTCTGCCAGTTTTGTCCGGCATCTATGCTGTATTGGTATTGGGTGGCAGCGCTGGAGGGCGAGGCGTAAATGCTAAGCACCGCATCGGCAGTATCACAACGGCTTACCCCCTGAACACCAGTTAAGAGTTGAGCTTCGTTGGCAACCAGGATGTAAAAGCTGTCGCGACACCCCAGGCTGTCGATGAAATACAGGCGGTGCGCTCCGTGAGCAACATTGCTGAACAAAGAGTCGGTTTGAGGGGTACCCTCATCCAATTGGAAAGACAGGGCTCCACGCGCACTTTGCCCGTATACTGCGATGGCGGTATTGTTGGGGTCACAATCCTCAGTATTGCGTTGGTAGGCGCGTAAGTCTTTGAGCAGCCGTTCATCGATGGTGATGGATAGACTATCCCGGCAACCCAGCGAGTCGACCGCAAAAACTCGATAAGTGCCTGAAGCCAGGGTGAATAGGGTGTCAGGGGTACCGTTGAGGTGCAGGCGAAATTCCACGGGGCCGCGCCCATTTTGGGTGCCTGGTTTCAATTGTACATTCCCTGCAATACAATCGTTTGGGTTTTGCAAATCCAGTATCTTCACACTCAGGGGCGTTTCCTGGATCACCACCTCATCCAAAGCCAAACACCCCCGGGTATCCACTGCCCTGAGCACATAAGTCCCCGAAGGCAAGCCATCCAAATTTGGACTGACGTACAACTCCCCACTGTGGATGATTCCCAAAGCAATGCTCCCCGTCCCGCCACTCACAATCGGGATCACGGCTGCGTTGTTGGGGATACAATCATCCTCGCCAGCCAGGTCGTGGGTCAGGTTGAGGGGGGCGGGGGCGGTCACTGTTTTTTCAAAACTTGCACTACAAGTTCCGCCTGCATTGCTCACCGTTACCCGATAGGTTTGGTCACTGGTAGGTTTCACGACGATGCTCTGGGTGCTGGCTCCGGTACTCCACAGGTAAGTTTCACCTGCTGGAGCAGTCAGGATGCTGCTGT
>JAAFHQ010000708.1 GCA_013298445.1 Chitinophagales bacterium
GCTTCGCCTTGTAGTTGCGCTGCCTTAAAAGCCACTGAAGGCGGATACGAAGAGGGTAGGGGGTCTTCCAGCCAAACGTCGCCGTCGATGGGCATTTCGTAATGGGCACTTACCTCATCCCAATGCGGTGCTACATCACTGGCCTTGCTGATGCCGCCGCTGTTGTATATTTCCCAGGAAGGCAACAAGCCCCCCATGTAATACTCAATGTCAAAATATTCGCCATATTCCAGCTTGAGTTTACGCAGCTGGGGCTCTACTCCCCAACAAGTGGAGCAAATGGGGTCAGTAAAATAAGTGATGCGAATGGGTTTAACTATGGTTGAAGGAATTTCACACACTCCTGTTTCCGGGTCGCAAAGCATGGCATTTGTTTTAATGGTTTCAATGGTCATTGTTGAATAACTTTTTGCAAAGGTCGTTTGTTAACCTTTGCAGAACAAGAAGTCAAAAAAATATGACTACCCACAATCAAGAAAATAGTCAAGAAGCCTGCCCGGCTGAAGGGCTGCTCAAACTTTTAGCGGGTAAGTGGAAAGCTCAAATTTTTCGCCTTGCCCTGGAACATCCTTTGCGCTTCAATGCCTTACTGCGGCAATTGCCAGACGCAAACAAACAGTCTATTGCCTTAGCCCTAAAGGAATTGGAAGAAGCGGAATTGTTGGTCAAAACCACGATCAAACAAAAACCACTGCACATCGAATATGTCTTATCCGAAAAAGGGCTGACTTTGGTACCGATATTCAGAAACCTGGAGCAATTGGCCAGTATTTAAATTTTTTCAACCAAGATATCCAGTTTAATTCCTGCCGGATTGAGTTTGGCTTTGGTTTCGGTCATAGCGTCGAGTGCCTCCTGCCGACTCGGGTACAAATCCTCTAAAAACAGGATGTAGTACTTGCTATTTGGGAAAAAACAGGGTCCCCAGATCCCGTTGACGGGCACACCCAATCTGCGGAAGCGACCAATCGCCCGTTTGAGCAAATCACTATCGTAAAACACGCCCATACGCACCATGAAGCGCTGATCTCCAACGCTGCGCAAACGGCTGCATGGATAGTGGATAAACCCCTTAGACGTATACACTACAATTTTTTCGCGTAGATTTCTGGCCTCTTCGGGCGTCAAACTCGACTCTGGACGATAGATGTAAGGAAGACTATTTTTTACAAAGGGTTTAATATCTGTAGAGTCAAGTATAATGTCCTGAATCAAATTTTCATTGCCGTACAGGCGCTGCATGTAAGCCGTCATTTGTTGCTCATAAGTCGCTTCGTCGACATAACGGATGGGCTTCTTTTTGAATTCTCGTGCCAATATCAAGGTCATGGCTCCAATACAAGCCAAAATAACCCCCATTTGTTTGTACACTGGGCGTTCAAAGCGCAGCAGGTTTTGGAGATTTTGGCGAAGTGGCAAGTTGTTAAGCCAGTCTACAAATTGGGTCCACCAATCGCGGCCACTGATGTTTTTTTGCACAAATTGGGTGAAATCATTCTTGGTAAAAAACTGCACCACCCGGCGTTTGAGCTGGAATTCGGGGTCATCAATTGAGGGGGCCATGTGTAACTTAACATGGAGGTCTTCCCCTACTTCAACCATCCCAAACCCATTGTGGATACACTGCCGCCGCAACTCTTTGTAATAGGGATCTTCATAACCCGGAAACACATCGTGGGCATAGGCCACCCATTGATCATCAGCAAAATATTGGTTGAATTGGGCAATGGCGTAAATGTAGCGGTAACGAGGCAATGGGCGCAACAAATAATACCAGATGAGCCCAAATAAGAAGATGATAAGCTGAAGGAAAAATACACCCCACCAAAAGTAATGCGGCAACACGGCCAACCATTTTTGGACATGGGCCAAAATAAACAGCAGTGCCACCGTCAAATAAGCCATGGCAGCAGCATCCCAATAAATCAATTGCTTAAGAATGGTAAAACGCAGCTCGTCGCGACGATGATAGTCCGTAGCTTCAAAAGTGATGATAAAATTGCGTCCATTTTCTTCCTTGAAGGCCAAAAAGCCATCGGCTACAATCCCCCCAACTCCGCGTAAATCCGAACTGACTTCAATATCACTAGCCCGTGGGCGACTCTTGTAATACCCCCGTAGAAACTTAAGTACCTCCTTTTTGATTTCATCTTCAGTTACCTGATTCATAGTGATGGTTTAGGAGTTGAGAAGTTGAGGAGTTGAGGCTACCGCAGCGACTTGGACAATGTCTTTGTCAAAAACGCTGCGGTAGCCTCAACTTCTCAACTCCTCAACTTCTCAACTTTAAACGTAGCCCCTTATCGCGTACACCAGCATACCCACCCATTCCTTGAACAACCCTTCCCAGTCACCCAAAACGCTGGGATCAAACTGAACCCAGGCCCAGCCGCCCAGATCGGTACTTTTGTAATCGGTGCAGTAAAAATCAAACTCCAGCCCAGCTTTGCGGAAACAAGCCCTGGCTCGCCGCATGTGCCAGGCTGAGGTGACCAGCAGACAAGTCGCTTGAGGGTATTTGGCTTTGATGATTTTTGTGGAGTATTGTGCGTTCTCCCAAGTGTTGCGGGCTTGGGGTTCTACAATTACTACTTTGCGATCGATCCCCATGTCTTCCACAAAGTCAACCACCTCTTGCGACTCTAACTTGCCTTTGGTAATGATATTTGAAGAACCCCCAGTGAGCAAAATATTCCTGATTTTGCCTTGCTGGTACAACTCCAAAGTTTGAGTCAGGCGATTCACACTGGCATTGAAATGATGCCGCCCATCCTGAGGATAGCCATTGGAATTGCTGTAACCTCCCAACAGAATGCCAATATCGTAAGATTGTGTCAATTTTTGTGGCGGCAACTCCCACATGCCACAAACTGCTTCATACAAACCCCTATTGCTGAACAATACCAAAACGACCAACAAAATCAAGGCATAACGTCGCCGTCGGGCCGCTCGTTTGCTGATGAAGGCCAGGAATGCCAGGATCATTACCCAAAACATTGGGCGAATCAAAAACAATAAGGCTTTGGATAGGAAGAAGAACATAGCACCTATTTTGGTAAGGGCAACCCTATGTGATTGCCCAACGATCAAAATGTAAAATAGCTCTGAAAAATAATGCTCAAAACCTCAGGTCGCGTCAATTTCAGTAGGCTGTATACAAAAACTATCCCGTATAAACCGCCCCAAAAATGTGCACTGTGGCCAATGTTGTCATTGCCGTAACGGTCCATGTAAGCGGAGTAAGCCAGGTAAAGGATGCCGTATATACCTGCTGGGATGATCCAAAATACCCGATCCCAGGGATTCATAAAGATGTAGCCAAAAACCACCGCGGATACTCCTCCCGATGCCCCCACTGCCCGATAACCCGGATTGTTCTGGTGCCGGAAATAATCGGGCAACGCCGACAACACAATGCCACTGAAATAGAACAGGATATAAAGCGTGATGCCAACTTGTGGCCCGAAATAAGCTTTGAAGTAATACTCGATACCCACCCCAAACATCCACAAGGTGATTAGGTTGAACAACAAGTGATTGACATCCGCATGCACCATTCCGTGGGTTAGGAAGCGGAAATAATCGTTTTGCCGCTTCATCTCGTAGGGAATAAACATGAGTTTGTTGTACATATCGGGCCGACTAAAGGCTTGCCAGGAAATCAAGCCGGTCAGCACCAACAAGGCCAAGGTAAAGTTCAATTGCTCCATTGCAGTTAACTGTTGTGATATGGTTCATTGCGCAAGATAGTCATCGCACGGTACAGTTGCTCTAAAAAAAACAAACGAATCATCTGGTGGGAAAATGTCATCGCCGACAGGGAAAGTTTATAATTGGCTCGTTGGTACACCGCTTCAGAAAAACCAAAAGC
>JAAFHQ010000709.1 GCA_013298445.1 Chitinophagales bacterium
GATTGCAAAACAGAGCCGTACTGTCGGATTCGCGCCCAGTGAAAAACCCATTGAACAGCTGTTTTTTGCCGCGCCCGTTAACGGCGAAATCAGCGCTCACTTTGACCGCCAAAAATCACATTACGGGGTGGACGTACTCGCACCCCGTAATGCTGCCATTAAAGCTGCAATGGACGGTTATGTTTTTTTATCGGAATGGACCCTGGAAACCGGCAATACGGTAGGCATTCAGCACGACAACGGGATTCTTTCTTTTTACAAACACAACTCATCCTTGCTCAAAAAAGTAGGCAACTTTGTTCGTGCCGGTGAGGCCATCGCGATCGTTGGAAACACTGGGGTACTCTCCAGCGGACCCCACCTGCACTTTGAATTGTGGCACAAGGGAAAACCCGTTGATCCCGTCGACTATGTAACTTTTTAGGCCCTTTTGTGTTTATACTTCTCTTTTTGTGGCCTTTGCAATCGGTAGAACAGCTTTTTTCCTTTTCGTTTTTTCTCAAAAAAACCGGATATTGCAGCGTTTTTGTTTGAGTCCACTGCCAATAAATACCAAATTACACTGTCTATCAATCCTTTATCCAAACAGTTAAAGACAATACAACATTTTCATGGACCAGAATACTCAGCAGCTTAAGGCAGCTTATAATGAAAAAGGGGAATCGATCAGCCCGGTACTGCCCAATGAAGTGAAAAATTTCCTCATTGACATCGACGGAACGATTTGTGACGACATTCCCAACGAGGAACCCGAGCGGATGGTGACAGTGTTGCCTTATCCTGATGCCCTCAACATCCTGAACAAATGGTATGATGAGGGGCATGTGGTTACTTTTTTTACTTCACGTACGGAAGAACACCGCCAGGTGACCGAAGAATGGTTGAACCGCAATGGGTTTAAATACCACGGCATTCTGTTTGGCAAACCTCGGGGCGGTAACTACCATTGGATTGACAACCACATCGTAAAAGCTACTCGCTTTAAGGGTAAATTCACCGATTTGGTAGTGGAAAAACACGAAATTGAGGTATTTAAGGATTAATCGTCCTTAACTATACATAAGCAGAAAAAGGAGGTAACTTGTAGTTTATGCAGGTTATCTCCTTTTTTTTTAGGGCGATAAAAAAGGAGAAAAAAAAAGCCGACGCAAAAATGTGCCGGCAAATAATTAATGTATGAAACTTAGATTAGCCAAACTGTAAGACCTCCATCCAATCCTTACCCTGATCACATTTCACCTTGGAGAGGCCTTCAAAAAAAAATCTTTGCAATTTATAGACAATTTGCAGTACCATAACGAGGATTATTAGTTTGGGTTACATTTATTGAGGCAAAAAAAGTCTGAAATTTGGACAAGAATAGAAATCAATGTGTTATAACGCCGATTCCAAACGCCGTTCATAGCGTTCTTTCACCACCTGAGCCAGGGTTTTGTGCTGAATTTTGCTTTCAACCCAGGATTCAATATCCAGAAAAATGAAAGAGCGTTTTTCAAATTCCTCCGCTTTAAGCTCGCCCAATTTTTTACGGAAATCCAAAAACAATTTAGCCGTATCATCCGGTTTGGCATTGATCAAGCGGCGGAAAAAACCAATGCTGGCCTTTTGCAATTTGCTGGTGTCGTGCATTTTGCTGATGAAGCGGGCTGTATTGTTGATGACATAATCCAAAAAATCCATGTTTTTGAGGTCGTAATGCGCCATGATGAACATCAAACTGGCGTAGGCTTGCATGTCTTCCCGCAACGCTTTACCAGGGTGGTTCAAAATTTGATTGAGGTAATCTATGGCTTGTGCTGGTTTGCCTGCCCCCATCCACAACCAGGCAATTTTGAAGTAAAAAATCAAGAGTTTGTGGGCATCCAGCTTATTGTCGTATTTCCGGATGCGCCGCAAAGCGTGTTGGAGGGTAGGACCAGTGCCTTCCTGAAAACTTCCTTCCAAAAAATGACGGTTGAAACGCCCCTGGTGCACAAAGAGGAAGGAAAGGATCTGGGAATTGTAGTTGAACTTGGGGTAAACCTCTTTGCGGAATTTTTCAAAACGATCCAGGGTCCGGATGAACACCGGGTAATTTCGCAAATAAAACGCCGTAACCAACAACTGGTGCATCCCGATCATGTACATGTCCATGTCCATTTCGATCATCTTGGGCTCGGAAGCGTACAGGTTTACCCATTTTTCAGCGTATTCCTCACACTTGTCGTACTCCTGCAAAAGGTAGTGGTACCAATAATAGGCGTGATAGACGTGGATTTTTTCAAAAAAAGTATGGGCTTCTTCCTCCTGCTTGGGGAGTTTGCTCCGAAAATGTTCTTCCAGTTTGGCTCGTCCCTCCTGCGTTTTGACGTGCCCCTCATTGATAAAAAGGCGTTGCAGGGCCAGTTTGAAGTTGGACAAAAGGGCAATCGACAAATTGGTGTTGCTATGGGTTTCGGATTCGGCCTGCAAGTCGTCCATCCTTTCGGTGGTACTGCGCGTAATGTGGCGCGACTCGATCCTTTTTTCAAATTCTACAATTTCCAATTGTAGAATATCGTGGTTGATTTTATTGGCCAGGGATTTGGCCTTGGCCAGGAGTTTTAAGGATTGTAGGTACAAACCCTTGCCGTACAAAATGACCGCATAATCGATCCATTCCCGGATTTGGATCTCCTCGTGTTTGTGAATCTCCATCAAGCGCAGGCAAGTCAGGATATGCTGGTACAAATGCCGCTTGAGGTTAGAGAGTTGGCTTTTATTCGAATCTTTGAGTTTGCGGATAATGGTTTCCTCGTCAAAGTCCTTTTGTTTTTCGAGCAAATCAAAAAGCTGTAGAAATTTAGCGTCACTTTCCCCCTGAATTCGCTTGGCATACAAGCGAAAATTGCGTTTTTCAGCCTTGGTTAAAGACTGAATCATTTCAAAAAGCTGATCTCCATGAGAGATGGGCATAACATCGATTTTTAAACAATAATGCTTTTTTTAACTGCGGTTTTTTCCTTTAAAGAACTAACTATCAAATACTTGAAAACGGCATAATTCCGCATCAATGTAGCAAGTTACAGCAATCAAATTGCGCTAATGCAGGTTGGTGATCACAATTGGCGGCAAAAATGCCTATCCAGACATGAAAATACGACCTAATTTTGAATTGTTCAAACAGCAAAGAGGAATCAGCGTAGTATGCAAAATTAATCCTCTTGACTTGTTTGTTCGCCGTTGGTAGTCAGGGGCAGGAACTGAGAGAAAAGGAGACCACGTCTACCCAAGCCCTAACCACCATAGTTGTTGCTGCCCATTTTCGGGCGGCATTACTCGGTCTATTTGGTTTTCTTATTTGGATAGCAAATCTGGCAGAGTTGAAAAAGGACTGATAGTTTCCGCAAGCCCGGGGGATATTTCTCGCCGGGTTTTTGCTTTTATGAAAGTTTGTTGCAAGTTACCCTACAGATCACAACAAAGTAGGCCATGGCATTCGATGTCGGTACCTACTTCGTTCCAACCGAAAACAAAAGTAGTTTTTTTTTCGTTGGAAAAAAAAGCATTAATACCATGAGAATACTAATGGTTTGCCTTGGCAACATTTGTCGTTCCCCCCTGGCGGAAGGCATTTTGAAAGACAAGGTAAAAAAAGCCGGCCTGGCCTGGGAAGTAGATTCTGCAGGAATAGGCGACTGGCATACCGGAGAATTACCTGATAAACGCTCTATATCCACGGCTCGGCAGTATGGCATCGACATCAGCGATCAACGGGCCCGCCAAATCCGCAAAGAAGATTTACTCCATTTTGACCTCATCCTGGCCATGGACGATTCCAACCTGCGTCAAATCCAGTTGTTGGCCAAACAGGTTCAAAACCCCAAGGCACAAATCGAAATGATCCT
>JAAFHQ010000071.1 GCA_013298445.1 Chitinophagales bacterium
CAGATCATCTCGCCTTTGGCCTTGACCAATTTGATGTATTGTCCATTGAGTTCTCCGGCGATTTTTGGTGACCAGTACTCGGTAACTTTTTGAAATTTTTCTTGAATGTTGAACAGCTGAACCATGTTGATAGGTAATTGGATTTTGGAAACAAAATAAACAAAGTCGGGCGTAAATTATTTGTGCAGTACACTCAAATATTCGATCCAGGGGCCAACTTCATCTTTGTATTGTTTGGCCATTACTCGGGTGATCTGCCCAATATGGCCAAGGTCATGAACTGTCCAGCAAGACAACAATTGTGCAAGGGTCACCCTGCCTAGGGCCGGGTGAATGCCCGTTGCTTCCAGGTTTTCTTGGGAGATGTTCATGGCTTTTAATGCCGCGAGGTTCTCCTCACGCAAGGCCTGGAATTCATCCAATAATTCTGACAAGTTTTTTTTCACACCCTCATTCAGTTGAGCAAAACGGTCAAAGGGTTGGAAGGTTTTGTCGGCTTCTTTAGAGAGGATAAGCTGCGTTCGAACAATCCAGTCGGTTTTTTCGCCGTGAATCAGGTGCCCAATAACATCGTAAGGGCTCCAACTTTCCCCTCCTTCGTTTTGCTGGGTCCAGTCTGGGGAAAGGCTGCTGAGCAAGGTTTTGAGTACGGCGGGTGTTCGCTCAAGAATTTCAATGGCTTTTGATAGGTCGAATAGCATAGGTGAAAAATTTGTTTAATCAACAATTGGCGATCGGGTTCGTTTCTGGAGGATTTGTTTAAATCAGCTCGAAAATCAAAGAAACTCCATGATCCAAATCGCTCATTGGATCGCAAGCGTGTTAAATTTTTGAGCCCAACACCGTAAAATCTCGCAATAAATCTTGCAAAAACACGTATTTTCGATAACTCAATCATTTACCTCACACCGACATGAAAGCATTCTCAATTGCTATTTTAGGGCTTGCCTTACTTTCTGGCTGTGCCACTCAAAAACTACCAGAATACAACCACAAAAGCCTAAAAATTCAGGCACTCACGCCTAAAACTCTCGTACACGTCACCTACCTCAATACCAATCAATGGGGCCGAGTACCCTGTAATGGTATGATTTATTGCAACAATGGCGAAGCGGTGGTTTTTGACACCCCACCCCACGACAGCGTTTCTATTCAACTGATCGACTGGATTGAAACCAAGCTAAAAGCCAAAGTAAAAGCCATTGTAGTCAACCATTTTCACGGTGATTGCCTGGGCGGACTCAAGGCCTTTCACGAAAGAGGGATTCCCTCCTATGCCAATCAGTTAACCATTGAATTGGCCAAGGCTAATGGCTATACCTTGCCGCAAAACGGCTTCGAGGGAGTACTGAATTTGAAAATTGGCGGCGAAGTGATAGAAAACCGCTACTTCGGCGAAGGCCATACCAAGGACAACATTGTATCTTATGTACCCAGCGAGCAGGTGTTGTTCGGGGGCTGTATGCTCAAAGAATCCAACGCAGGTAAAGGGAACCTGGCCGATGCCAATGTAGGCGATTGGCCAAAAACAGTGGCGAAGGTGAAGGCACAGTACCCGGATGTTAGATTTGTGATTCCCGGGCATGGTAAATGGGGGGGCAAGGAGTTGCTGGATTATACGATGGAGTTGTTTAAGCCGCAAGGGGAGTAATCTTACATGCTTTTCCCAAAATTGTCTATTCCCCATCGTACTACAAAGACCGAAATTTGTAGAAAAAAACGATGGATACACGCATTGAAAACTACATTCGGCAAACTCCTGCTATGGAATGGAACCCCCTGCAAGAAGCAGGCATTGATACTGCTGGCATCTATGTAAAAGCCTTGCGTTACGATGAAAATGGCCGCCCACCGAGCATCCTCCTCAAGTTTGAAGCTGGTGCTGAATATCCATACCACAATCATCCTGGTGGGGAGGAGATTTTCGTGATGGAGGGTTCTTGCAGTATAGAAGGGGCAGAGCTCAAAACTGGAGATTACTTGTACACACCACCTGGTTTCAAACATGGTGTGCGGAGTGAAAAAGGCTGTATGTTATTGCTGCTCATTCCCGAAGAAGTGGAAATATTGGCTTAATTTTATAAAAACAAACTGGCGTTTTTATGATTGAATGGTATCGTTTGGAGGATCATCAAGCTTTACTTTCCCCACGAAGGGTCATGCGGTACATATTGCTTTGGTGTACCGAGGGGGAAGCACGCATTCAAGTGGATGAAAACGAGTTTCAACTCCTGCCCAACGATACCATTACCATTACCTCAGGTCAAATCCATTTTTTGCAAAAAAACTCCAGTACCAAAGGAGTCGTATTGGAATTCAGTTATGATTTTTTTTGTAAAGCCGATGCCGATATCGAACTCGTTTTTCACAATGGGCTTTTTTGCCATTTTGGAATGAATGAGGTAATAACTGTACCCGAGTACCAGCGTTTCTCCCAACTGTTGGAGCAAATTCGGGAAGATTTAACCTTAAAACCCTACCAATACCTGATTTCCAGCCATGCCAATCTAGAGTTAATCCTGGTGATGATCAACCGCGCCAAAATTGCCCGTGGCGATGAAATCTGGAAACCGGACGCCCTGTTTTTAAAATTTCTGGAAAAGGTGCGCACTCAATTCCGACAAGCACCTACCCTGGCCACCTTGGCACACCAATTACAAAGCAATGAAGCCAAGCTAAACGAACTCGCCAAACTCCACACAGGCAAAACCGCCCAAATGGTCATATATGGCCTGGTGGCTTCCGAAGCCAGACGTTTATTGACTTATGAAAAACTTTCGGTAAAAGAAGTGGCTGCAGAATTGGGTTTTAATGATCCGTTTTACTTCTCCAATTTTTTTAAAAAACATACAGGAGTTTCACCCAAAGGATATCGGGATAAGGTATTGGAATAGTCGGGCCTTTCTGTTTTTTCCCAAAACCATAAAAATCAATTAATTAAATCGCACACTGCGTTTTTTTCAAAAAAATCTGTCGCAAAATTTGCGCAACCGATCATTTGCATTTATATTTGCAACCGATCATTTGCACAAATTGATTGCCCATGCGCAGAGATATTTTCCAAGCCATTGCAGACCCAACCCGCCGGGCCATCATCGCCCTGATTGCGGTGCAGGCGATGACGCCAAACGCCCTCGCGGAACATTTCGATACGACCCGGCAAGCCGTTTCAAAACACCTGCAAATCCTGACCGAATGCGAGGTATTGAGTCAACAACAACAAGGCAGGGAGATTTATTACCAACTCAAAATTGATAAAATGAAAGAAATCGACCAATGGCTTGAGCAGTTCCGCAAAATTTGGGAACAGCGCTACAATCAACTTGACGAATTAATTCAAACCTTAAAATCGGATAAAGCATGACCGCTAAACTTCTTTTCGATTTCCTGGTCGACCAGGAAAAAAACACCATCACCGTGCGCCGCGAATTTGCAGCGGGCCAGCAACTGGTGTGGGATTGTCATACCAAGAGCGAACTATTGGAGCAGTGGTTTGCCCCAAAGCCATGGAAAGCCCGCACGAAAAGTATGGACTTCCAAGAAGGCGGCCACTGGCATTATGCCATGTGTGGGCCCGATGGAGAAGAGCACTGGGGGCGTATGGATTACATTAGCATTCAAGCGATTGAAAGCTTCAAGGCCTGGGACGGTTTCTGCGACGCAGCGGGAGAAATGAACGCTCAACTTCCCCGTGCGGAATGGCACTCCACGTTTGAAGAACTTTCAGATACGACCCTTGTACAAACGGTAGTGACCTATCAATCACTTGCTGATTTGGAAACCGTCATTCAAATGGGCATGAAAGAAGGCCTGACGATGGCGCTTGATCAGTTGGAGCTGCTGCTTGATGAACTGAAAAAATGATGCACGTATGGAAATTTTAGCCATTTTATCAATAGTATCCGGCGGCCTGTCACTGCTTTGTTTATTGGCTTTGCATTTTGTAAGCCCCGAGTTTCAACCGAGTTGGCGGATGATCAGCGAATACGCGATGGGCAAAAACAAAAGGCTCCTGACCGCATTTTTCTATTTATGGGGAGCTTGTTCCATCCTGAGTTCTATACTGCTTTGGAGCGTCGTTGGAACCATATGGGCATCAATAGGGATAATTTTACTCTTTATTTCAGGCATTGGCGCCATTATGGGTGGCCTGTTTGACATAAAACACCCGAAACATGGCCTCTCTTTTATGCTCGGTGTACCCACGCTTCCACTTGCGGCCTTGCTCATTGGTTATCACTTGCTGAGCCTGGGAGCGTGGTCCTCCTATCGGGGTGTTCTGTTGCTTGCTTCTCACGCCCCGTGGATCGCTTTGGTTTTGATGGGCGGAGCCATGGCTTTGTTGTTTTCAGGGTTTAAAAAAGCGGGCTACCCCATGGGGCCAGACGTCGAACCACCCGAAAAATTGCCTGAAGGGGTAATTCCATTGGCTGGCTATGCCAATCGCTTGTTGGTGCTGTGTTACCTTATTTGGCCAATTTTGGTGGCAAGCATAGCAATGACTTTATAGAAAGCTTAGCCATTATGCTCCAGCAGTTGGGCATAATTCCGAAGCAATAAAAACTTAAAAGGGTGCCATTTTAGAACCAAAAATGGCGCTTTTTACTTTTTCTTCTTGCTCGATTTGGCTTTTGGATTGAATTCCAGGCATTTGTCCAACCAAAAACCCAAAGCTTCATCACTGTCATAAACTTCACTTTCAATCATAAGGTAGCCAGGCATGGCTCGCCCCGCGTGGATCATGTGGCTGACACCAGGCTGTTCTGCCAATCGATCCGCTTCGTCAGGGCTCACTCTCGCCATAATTCCCCCTTTGTAAGTACCAGCCAGCATTTTGTCATCTACCAAGAAACAAAGCCCGCCAAACATTTTTTTCTGTTCAAAATCAATGCCTTTGATGGATAGCAAGTCGGCGATGCGTTCGCCGGTGATGAGATTGTCCATAAATTATTTTACGACTAAAATAATAAAAAGTGTCTGATAAAAAAAATAAAAACATAAATTTTTATTTTTCACTTTCATCCAACCACACCACCTTCTGCTCCGATTGATGCTCCTGCGCCAAAATTGCCCCGTACAACTCCGGTTTTCTGGCCTTGATGTACCTATATCCTCCGGCCTGGGTCAATTTTTCCGGTGTCAGCGTAGCCATGGTAAAATCATCCCCCAAAGTCCGGCATTCCGCAATCACATCCCCAAATGGGTCAATAATCATTGAGCAACCATTTTTCAACTGGTCATCATCCATACCGATCGCATTGGCAAAGACCACATAAATGCCATTGTCATAAGCCCGGGCAGGTAGCCATTTCATCAGCCAATCCCGGCCTTTCATGCCATCAAATTCCAGGCGGAGGGAGGTGGGATCATTTTCCCGGTTTTCCCAAAGTTTTGGATCAACAAATCCTGCTCCGGGACGGGTGGAAGGAGTACACATGGTCACATGGGGCATAAAAATGATATCGGCGCCCAGAAGCCGGGTTGCCCGGACATTCTCGATCACGTTGTTGTCGTAACAAATCAGGATGCCACATTTCCAACCGTACAAGTCGAACACACAGTATCCCTGACCGGGGTTGAGATGGGGATTGATAAAGGGGTGGATTTTGTGGTATTTGGCCAACAAGCCCGTTTTGTCCACACACACGTAGAGCTTATACAGATTGCCCTGTTCATCTTTTTCAAAAAGGCCGGCCAGGATAGCGATGTTGTGTCGTTGAGCAATGCGAGTCAAAGCTTGGACACTCTCCCCTTCAGGCACCAATTCGGCCACCTCTAACATTTGATCTTTGGACAAATTACGGGCAAAAGTATATCCCGTAATGGAACATTCGTGGAAGGCGATCACTTGGGCGCCAGTTTCTGCTGCGCGAGCCGTCAGCTTTTCAATAATGGCCAGGTTGTAGGCTTTGTCGCCGCTTTTGTGTTCGAATTGGGCGGTGGCGATTTTTAGGTTTTGCATGGGTGAAAAGGAACTTGGTCTACGATGGATTGTCAATTTGTAGACCGGAGAGGCTTATCAAATGTGGCCTCAGAGCACATTTTTATAAATCCTTTCCATGCTGATTGAACACCCGATTGATCTTAAGTGGAACCATCTAGTTCAAAAAAAATTCAACAAGCATTTACGGCCCACACATCTTTCATATCTGTTAGTCCAAGTCTTGTCCTTTTGCCCACTTCAACTTCCAATGCGCAACGCTGGTGCATGGTCACCAGACCTGCACCCATTATTTCCGCGATACACTTGCACTAACAGGGTTACACTTCAATTTTGGTGGAACATATCTACCCAAGCCTGTTGTTGTATGTACTTTTTTATATTTCAATAAATTGTCTTTACAAAAATAGTAGTCAAAGCCCTTCTTTCCATGCCTTATAATTCTTTCGGGAATGAAGGCATTCATCACCATCGTATCAACACGATTGTATCTTGTAAAGGTAGCTATTAAATCATTCGTTACGCTTGAGGTAGAATCATCCCAGTAAAATAACTTACCTTGATGTTCAAGGTACCTAGTGGGAAAACCTCGATAGCTGTAATCAATACTGTCTTCAGTAATGACAAGCAGTGTATTTGGGTCAGCACTGATGCTGACCCCTAAGACATGATTGCTGGTATTTTTAACATAAACTGCATACACCGTATCCTTGCTGGCTTTACCTGAATGTAAAAAGTCATAGATAGCATTTTGGATAGCAGCATTTTGACTCCCTTTCGCAATCAATATTCCTTTCCAGGAAGAACAACTACTGGACAGAATAACCAATATTATTAGGATATAAGCTGATCTCATTAGTATTCAAATGGTTTTGGATTGGTAATGATAAGAAACTTCAAGGAAGGGTTATTTTTTAGCTGCCTCTCTTTCTGGCCTTCGTCTCCCGCTGGTACAAGTGTTCCGCAAAACTCATCTCTTCAAAATCAACTAAAAACATCGCGCTACCGCTGGTACAAGTCTCCAGACTTGTACCAGCGGTAACTCGATATTTTTTGGTTGAGGTTGGGAGACTTTTGGACTAGCGGGGAATAAATTTCGACACCATTTTAATCCATTTGCGCTAAAAAAATTCAACAAGCACTGACACCCCACACATCTTTCGTAACTTGTGCCCAATATTCTTTCCATGCGCAAACTACTCGAAACCGAACAAAAGGCACTTGAGATCAACCTCGACCCACTCATTTACGGCACTTTCGCTGAAATTGGGGCAGGTCAGGAGGTAGCCCGCTACTTTTTCCAGGTTGGAGCGGCAGCTGGTACCATTGCCAAAACCATGTCCGCCTACGACAAGGTGTATTCTGATCACATCTACGGGCCAGAGCCCAGCGGTCGTTACGTCTGTGAGTCGCGCCTGTACAAGATGCTCGACCACGAGTACGAGTTGATGAATACCCGATTGCGGCAAGAACGGCCTGAATGTAGCTTTTTTGTTTTTGCCGACACCATTGCCGCCATCAATTACAGCAAAACCATCCAGGGTGACGGCTGGCTGGGCATTCGTTTCCAACTCACACCGGAAGGGGAACCCAACGACCTGGTACTGCACGTGCGCATGCTCGACAACGACAACAAACTCCAGCAACAAGCCATTGGTATCCTGGGCGTGAACTTGCTATACGCTTGTTACCGCCATGACGACGACCCGGAGGAGTTGCTAGAATCCCTAATCGACAGCTTGCGGGGCCGGGTCAAAATCGATATGGTACGCCTCACCGGGCCTGATTTTGACCATGTAGACAACCGTTTGCTCAGTCTTTACCTGATCAAACACGGCTTGTCCGATGTAGCCATGTTTGGCCCCGATGGGCGCAACTTGCAGGCTTCAGAATTTTTGTACAGAAAAGATGTACTGGTAGTCCGTGGTAGTTTCCGCCCCCCTACCCTCGTCAATATGGACATGCTCAAAACGGGTTACCAACAATTCCGCAATGAGCCCGATGTAGACAGCAAAAAGACTTACTTACTCACCGAAATCACCCTTTCCAACCTAAGGTCGGACGGTGAACTAGACGAAAAAGACTTCCTGGATCGGGCTGAACTATTGAACGCCCTAGGCCAAACGGTGATCATTTCCAATTGTGAAGAACACGCTCAACTGATCAATTACCTGGCCGACTACCGCATCAATAAAATTGGTTTGGTGCTGGGAGTGCAGTTTTTATTGGAATTGGTCAATCGCAAATACTATGAAAACATGGATGGGCGTTTGTTGGCTGCCTTTGGTGAGTTGTTCACCAAAAATGTCAAGATCTATGTGTACCCGGCCATGCAGGAAGGCAATGAAGAATTGATGACCGCCCAAAATACCCCGGTGCCTGAAGGTGCCAAGTTTTTGTACCGCCACTTGATCGACAACCAGCAAATTGTCGACATCGAAGGCTACGACCACAACATCCTGCACATTTTTTCCAAAGAAGTGCTCTCACTGGTGCGCAATGGCAACGCTGGTTTTGAAATGATGGTGCCCAGCAAGGTAGCCGCGCTCATCAAGGAGAAATTTCTCTTTGGTTATCCTTACGAACAAAAAGAATTTGAATACTGATGATAAAAATCTTGATCCCAATTTTGATGTTTGGCCTCTGGAGCGCCAGTTGTAGTGACACTGAAAGCGCATCCGGTAAATTGAATGCAGAAAAAGTTCAGGCCAAAAAACAAATGGCGGCACAAATTGATACAATCGAGCCAGTAAATTTCGACCTCGACTACCTCATGGGGCATTTCAACCCTGTCCAACACCCCGATTTTACCAGGGTGCCAAGTCCCTTTTCGGATCGGGTCGATATGTACATGCGCAAAGACGCCTACGAGGCTTTCAAATCCATGCATGCCGCTGCACTCAAAGATGGCATCACGTTGAAAATCATCTCTGCAGCCCGCAATTTTGAGACTCAAAAAGGCATTTGGGAAGCCAAATGGAATGGCAGCCGGATTTTGTCCAATGGCGAAAATGCCGCCAAAGCCTATCCTGTTGCCAAGAATCGTGCCCTCAAAATTTTGGAATACAGCGCTATGCCCGGTGCCTCACGCCACCACTGGGGTACCGATATTGACCTGAATAGCCTTTCTGACAAGTGGTTTTTGCAGGGTGATGGGCAAAAAATCTATGCTTGGTTGGTCAAAAATGCGGGTAGGTTTGGGTTTTGCCAGCCGTATTCTGTCAAAAATGCCGATCGCCCTTATGGCTACAACGAGGAGAAATGGCACTGGTCTTATATGCCCATCTCGAATAAATTGACTACTTTGGCCCGCAACTACATGAAAGACAAGCTGATTACTGGCTTTTCCGGCGCCGAAACTGCGGTGGAAATTGGAGTGGTGGAAAAATATGTTTTGGGCATCAACCAGCAATGCCAGTAGTCCAATAGACCTTATGTCCAGTAGGGAAAACCAACACGTGAATTCAAAGGTATACGCATCCATCGAACAGTCGCGAGCAGCGGGACGAAAGCAATTGGCGGTTCTCATTGACCCCGACCGACTGCGTACCCAATCGGTAGATGCACTCATTGCCCTGTCCGAACGGGGAGTCGACTTTTTTTTCATTGGGGGCAGTTTGCTTCTGGATGAAAAAATGGAAGAGTACTTAATGCTGTTGCGCCAAAATGTGCAGCAACCACTGGTTATTTTTCCCGGTAGCCCCTTGCAAATTTCCTCCCGTGCCGATGCCATCCTCCTGCTTTCTCTCATCTCGGGGCGCAATCCTGATTTGTTGATTGGCCAACACGTGATTGCCGCGCCCTACCTGAAAGCTTCGGGTTTGGAAATCATTCCTACAGGCTACCTATTGATCGATGGAGGGGTGAGTACCACGGCTGCATACATGAGCAATACCCAACCCATTCCGCCCGAAAAAATCGAAATCGCCGTTTGTACCGCAATGGCGGGAACCATGCTGGGTTTAAAGCTGTTGTACCTTGACGCTGGCAGTGGTGCACAACGCCCGGTGAGTGCAGAGATGATCCAGGCGGTGCGCGCAGCAGTGGACGTCCCGCTCTTCACCGGCGGCGGAGTGCGCAGCCCTGAGCTGGCTTATACCAATCTAAAGGCAGGTGCAGATCTGCTAGTGGTTGGCAATGCACTGGAAAAAGATCCAGGATTATTGATCGAAATTGCTGCGGCAGTGCGCGCAGCAGGTAATGAATAACAAATGCAAGGAACAGTCATAAAGTCGACGGGGAGTTGGTACAATGTGCGCATGGAAGACGGGCAAGTGTTGGAATGCCGGGCAGTAGGTAAAATGCGTTTGAATGATTTGCCTCTCACCAATCCCATCGCTGTAGGAGATGAAGTATTGGTCGAAATGGAAAATGAATCAGGCAACGGCCTGATCAAAGGGGTAATGCCCCGCCGCAATTACGTAGTGCGCCAATCTCCTCGCCGCAAACACGATCTGCACCTTTTGGCGAGCAACATCGATCAGGCCCTCCTGGTCACCACCATCACCCAGCCAAAACTCAAACAAGGTTTCATCGATCGCTTTTTGCTCATGGTAGAGCCCTATGAGATTCCTACCATAATCGTGTTCAACAAAGCAGATTTGTACAAGGATGAAGACCTGGAGGTATATGCTTATCTGGAGGATCTTTACCAGGGCCTTGGCTATACCGTCATTTTGGCCTCAGCTTTGTCGGGCGACGGCGTCGCTGAACTAAAGGCCCAACTCAAAGACAAAGTCACCATGCTGAGTGGCCAGTCGGGTGTGGGCAAGTCGAGTTTGCTCAATCAGATTCAATCCAATCTGGAGTTGCGGGTGGGTGAAATTTCTGATTGGTCAGGTAAGGGGCAGCACACCACCACTTTTGCGGAAATGCACCCCTTGGACATGGGTGGGCAAATCATCGACACGCCGGGCATAAAAACCCTCAGTTTTATCCATTTAGAACCCAATCAGATAGCCCATAATTTTCGTGAAATTTTTGCCCTCTCCCCTCAATGTCGCTTTGGTGGCGCCTGTTTGCACCGCAATGAGCCCAAATGCGCAGTAAAAGCAGCAGTCGAAAGGGATGAAATCAGCTCCCTGCGCTATGAGAACTATTTGTACATTTTGCAGGAGATTGAGGATTTGAATCATTGGGAGCGGAAGAAAGGGATGTAAGATTAATGATCAAACCTGTCTGCCACTCAGCCAATAAAACCGCCACGTAAACCACACCGCTTGGGTACTCAAGGCGATCAAAAACCCAACCCACACGCCCTTTACCCCCCACCCCAGTTGGAAAGTGAGCCAATAGGCTACAGGCATACCCAGGACCCAATACGCCACAAGGGAGATAATTGAAGGCATTCGGGTATCTTCCATGCCTCGCAGAAGCGAAATACCTACCGATTGCATGGCATCAGATATTTGGAACAACCCGGCAATGACGATCAATGCGGAGGCAATGTCCCAAACTTTGGGGTCGTCGATAAAAGCCCTGGCGATGCTATCCGAACCAAACATAAAACACAAGGCGGGAATCAGCACTAGGCCCACCGCTAAAAACATCGCAGAAAAACCCGACAAGCGAATTTGGCCGTGATTTTTTTGGCCAAAAGCTTGTCCAATCCGAATCGATCCTGCCGTCCCAATTGCCATCAGCACCACAAAAGTGGTACTCGCCAAAGTCATGGCTACTTGATGACCTGCGAGTGAGTATTTTCCCAAATGTCCAACCCATACTGCGCCCAAGGAATAAGCTGAATATTCAATCAAAGCTTGTCCACTGACTGGTAAAGCCAATCCGATGAATTCTTTGGTTTTAGACCAGATTTCACCTTTATGGATTACCGCATTCCTGATTGTTTTGAATCTAGCTCCTCTCCGTAAATAGACAATTATACCGATCAATTGGGCGACAATGGTGATGAAGAATGAAAAACCCAGGCCAACTACCCCCATTTGGGGAATGCCTCCAATGCCAAAAACAAAAATCCAGTTGAGGGTACCTCCCAAAAGGGCACCAGCTAGCGAAAACACCAAACCAACTTTAGTCATCGACAGCCCATCGATGAAATAGATCAGGTTGAAATACAACGACATCATGGGCAGTTGGGCAATCAATATCCACAGATAGGGCTGAGCCAACTTGGCCACATCCTGCTCATGTCCCAATAGCTCAAAATTCGATGCGATAACAATCAACACAATCCCCTCCACCAATGAAAAAAGGAATGAGGTGATTCCGCTGGCGTATAAAATCCGTTTGACTTCAGCAGGGTCATTCCTTTCGTCTGCCGCCGCTACTAATGGCGAAGTCATCGATAAACCGCCGATACCGATCAGGGCCACGAGCCAAAAGATGGGATTGGTCGCTCCGGCTGCTGCAACGTCGGTCACATTCACTTGCCCAATCATAAAGGTGCCCAAAGTTGCCAGCAACATGCTGCTTAATTCGGCCAGGGCAATAGGCAAACCTAAATGAAAAAGAATGCGGAGTTCGGTACGGAAAGGCTGTAGGTTCATATGTACGGGTTGGCAGAGGCCAGCGTTTGTCCAAGTAGTGGGGCAAAAGTAATACAAATTGCACCATTTTGAGTTTACGACCAGCGGCAGAGCCGCGAAACGTCGATAGCATTTAGGCCAAGCAGTGCATTTAAGGTGCGTAGCACCGGAACAGAAGAAATGTTCCGGTGCTACGCACCTTAAAATCCACCTTCGTTCCCTTACCTCTATCGACGTTTCGCGGCTCTGCCGCTATACGATTCATTTGGGGTTCCTGCTTGAATGTAACTTTTTAGCAGCCGCCTGCGGCGGAATTTTTCACTACAAAGGCACAAAGACACAAAGACACAAAGACATTAAGCTCAAAAATGTTGTGTCTTTGTGTCTTTGTGTCTTTGTGTCTTTGTGGTAAAAAAAATTGAATATAAAATCCACCGCTAGCAACGAGCGCTAAAAAATGATATCTTAGTTCTTTGAAAAAATGATTACACATGAGGATGAAAGGAATCTCCGGTACGGAATACCGATTTAGCCTAATAATCCGGCTATTGGAGGAAGGCAAAAG
>JAAFHQ010000710.1 GCA_013298445.1 Chitinophagales bacterium
TGGGGTCAAAGAAGTGAAAGACGCCAAAGGCAACATCACTTTTGATTACGACATCGACAAAAACACCGAACTGGCCAAAAACCTGAAGGGGAAGCTCCTGATTTGTACGGGCGACATCGACAATAACGTGCATCCCGCCCTGACCATTCGGATGGCCAATGCGCTGATCAAAGCCAACAAACGTTTTGATTTCTTTGTGTTCCCTGGCCAACGGCACGGTTATGCGGATATGAATGAGTACTTTTTCTGGCTGCGGGCGGATTATTTCTGCAAACATTTGCTGGGGGATTACGAGGATAGCACGGATATTTTGCAGATGAATCGCGATAAACCAATGAACACTAAACGTCCATAATCACTGGGAACCAAAGCGACGTTTTATTATCACAAAGGAAAAAAAGAGAGGACACGGAGGACACAAAGTTAAACGTAGACGATGTTCCCCTCTGTGTCCTTTGTGTCCTCATTTTCCCTCTGTGATAATAAAATGTCGCTTTGGTAGTGTTTATGAAAAAATTCGGGATGACTCGTGTTTCGTTTTTAACTTCGCGACAAACACCTAAAACATCATGAACATTAAACAGATTGGAATTATACTTGGCCCCGCTTTATTCACCATACTTCTGATCATTCCTCCGCCGGAAGGCTTGGAGCCCGCTGCATGGAAAGCCATTGCCATGGCCGCCTGGATGCTCAGCTGGTTCATCACCGAAGCACTACCTCTGCCCGTTACGGCCCTTTTGCCCATGGTGATCCAACCATTTTTGGGTTTAGCCACGGTCAAAGAGGCCATGGCTCCGTATTCCGACCCCATCATTTACCTCTTCATGGGCGGCTTCACCATTGCCCTGGCGATGGAGCGCTGGAACCTGCACCGCCGTATCGCCCTGAACATCTTGCGGATGACCGGTTCCAATGCCAATGGCATCATTCTGGGCTTTTTCTTGGCTACTGCTCTGATCAGCATGTGGATCAGCAACACGGCGACCACCATCATGATGTTGCCGATGGCCTTGTCGGTCATTGAATTGGTGAATCAAAAAGACGAAAAAGGCAATCCCCTGCCCGGGATGCGCAATTTTGCGATTTCAATGATGCTGGGCGTATCCTATGCTTCCAGTATTGGGGGCGTTGGGACCTTGATTGGGACCCCGCCGAACGTGGTTTTTGCGGCACAGATGAAGGAGTTATTTGACAAACAAATCCCTTTTGGGCAATGGATGGCGGTTGGCGTACCTTACGCTATTTTGCTCTTGTTGGGGGGGTATTGGATCATTGTGCGCTGGATTTATCCCAATGGTTTGGGTAAAATTGAGGGGGCCAAAGAACGTTTGGACGCTGAACTGGCCAAACTTGGTCCCATGAGTGCGGGCGAAAAAAGAACCACTCTGGTTTTTATCCTTGCAGCAGCGGGCTGGATTTTTAAATTGCCCATCGAAAAGGCCTTTCCTGGCCTGGTGATCGAAGAATCCGTAGTGGGTATTTGTGCAGCGCTGATGTTGTTTGCAGTGCCCATCAGTTGGAAAAACTACACTTTCGCCCTGGATTGGAAACATACCGAAAAATTGCCCTGGGGCATTTTGTTGCTCTTTGGCGGGGGATTGAGTTTGGCTGCGGCCTTGTCTTCCACTGGTTTAATCGGTTTGATCGGCCAACAATTTGCCGGAGGCAACGGCGGTTCCTGGTTGTTTTTATTCGCTCTGGTCACGGTGACGGTGTTTTTGACGGAGTTGTTGTCCAATGTAGCGCTAGTCGTGGTCTTTATCCCAGTCATTGGTGCGGTTGCTCAGGCCATGAACATCGACCCTGTGGTGATGTGTATCCCCGTTACGCTGGCCGCCAGTAGTGGATTTATGCTGCCCATGTCGACTCCACCCAATGCCATTGTGTTTTCCAGTGGGCATTTGACGGTCACTACGATGATGCGGGCGGGAGTCTGGTTGAACTTGTTGTCCATTGTGCTGATGACGATCTTTGGGAAATTGGTGGTGCCTTTATTCTTTTAGGAACGGAAACGAAATAAAGGTACAAAGTTGACTCGGCTATTTTTTGATTTGGCAAGGCGCGAGGAAGGCGCATAGCAGGCCTACGCAACTGACGAGCAACGCAGTAAAATCAAAAAAGAGACAGTCAGATTGTAACTTTATTTCGTTTCCGTTCCTCAGGGCGTATCTTTGCGGCGGAAAAAGAGTAGACACCATGACATTGAAGGACAAGATTCAACAACTCGCCCAGGCATATCACCCTGAAATTGTAGCCCTGCGGCGGCACATCCACCAAAACCCTGAGCTTTCTTTTGAAGAACATGAAACCGGAAAATACGTCGCTGCGCAATTGCAATCGTGGGGCATCTCCCATCAAGTAGGCGTTGCAGGCACGGGAGTAGTGGCCTTAATTGAAGGCAAAAATCCTGGCAAAAATACGGTCGCTCTGCGCGCCGACATGGACGCCTTGCCCATCATTGAGGCCAATGAGGTGCCTTACAAATCCCAAAATCCGGGAGTCATGCACGCCTGTGGCCACGACGTTCACACCGCTTCACTCCTGGGCGCTGCAAAAATTTTGCAAGAAACCCGCCAGGATTGGGAAGGCACTGTAAAGCTCATCTTTCAACCCGCCGAAGAACGCCTGCCCGGCGGGGCTTCGTTGATGATCAAGGAGGGCGTTTTGCAAAATCCGAGCCCTACGGCCATTGCTGGCCAACATGTGCATCCGCCCTTGGCCGCAGGGAAAGTGGGGTTTCGCCCAGGTCGCTACATGGGCTCCTGTGATGAGTTGTACATCACCATCACCGGCAAAGGGGGGCATGGAGCCATGCCTCAAGATTGTGTTGACCCCATTTTGCTCGCCGCGCACATGATTACTGCTTTGCAGCAAATCGTCAGCCGCAACAACGACCCGACCATGCCCACCGTATTGACTTTTGGAAAAATCAATTCCACGGGCGGCGCTACCAACATCATCCCCAAAGAGGTAAAAATTGAAGGCACTTTCCGCACCATGGACGAAACCTGGCGCAAAGAGGCCCACCGCCGCATGAAATACATGGCCGAACACCTCATCGAAGGCATGGGTGGCAAAATTGATTTTTTCATCGATGTGGGTTACCCCTGCTTGCTCAACGATGAAGCGCTGACTTTGCGGATGCGTGAATCTGCTGAGGATTATTTGGGAGTAGAAAATGTGGTTGATCTACCCATACGCCTCACTGCTGAAGACTTTTCCTACTACTCTCAGGAGATGCCAGCTTGTTTTTATCGATTGGGAACGGGCAATGTGGAACGGGGCATTACCTCTCCGGTGCATTCGGATACTTTTGATATAGATGAGGAGGCGCTGAAAGTTGGGGCGGGATTGATGGCCTGGTTGGCGGTGCAGGAGTTGGAGGTAGCAAGGAGGTAGTTCCCCCGAAAACCCCGAAGGGGTGAAATGATTATAGAAGATTTATTGCGAAATGTTTTCAAAGCGAGAAACCCCGAAGGGGTGGCATTATTTTTAGCTTGGATAATGCCACCCCTTCGGGGTTTCTCTAAAAAATCGTTCTTCCCTTCTTATTTTCTATAATCATTTCACCCCTTCGGGGTTGTGCTTTTTTATCGAATTATAACTACTTCCGCAACAACTGCCCTGGAAACTCCTTCGTGCTTTTTCCGCCCGCAAAAACCACTTTCCCATTCACCCATACCCGCTCAATCCCCGTCGACAAAGCAGTTGGGTTTTGAAAAGTAGCATTGTCTTGCACCGTTTTGGGATCAAACAACACCAGATCAGCGAAATAGCCTGGAGCGATCAAACCCCTTTCCCGTAACCCCAGGTGTTCCGCCGAAAGGCCAGTCATTTTATGGATGGCTTCCTCCAAACCCAGG
>JAAFHQ010000711.1 GCA_013298445.1 Chitinophagales bacterium
CATTCACCCGGAGGCGTCAAAAGTGCCAGGGCCAGCAGGTCAGAACATACGGTAACCGTAATGTCTTTCGCATGCGCTTCCTCGGTCAGAGCGCGGTAATCTTCCACGGATCCATTTCCGGCAGGGTATTGGAGTAGGATGCCGAAGCAGTTTTCATCAAGAACAAAATCAGCAACCGCTTTTATCACCACCTCAATCCCCAGTGGCTTGGCCCGAGTGATCAACAAATCGATGGTTTGTGGGTAAACCTGATCGGAAACCAGATAAGTATTGGCTGTTTTGCGTTTTTTGCTCACCACACTGTGGAACATGGCCATGGCTTCCGCAGCAGCAGTGCCTTCATCCAACAAAGAGGCGTTGGCGATGGGCAGAGCGGTCATGTCGCTGACCATGGTCTGGAAATTGAGCAATGCCTCCAAACGACCCTGGGCAATTTCCGCCTGATAGGGCGTGTACTGGGTGTACCAACCCGGGTTTTGGAAAATATTGCGCGAAATGACCGATGGCGTAATGGTTCCGTAATACCCCAGACCGAGGTAAGAGCGGAAAACCTGGTTTTTAGCGGCTATTTTTTCTAACTCACGCAAGTACTCGAATTCAGAGAGTGCTTCGGGCAAAGCCAGGTCACCTTTGAGGCGAATGGCAGCGGGTACCGTTTCATCGATGAGTTGATCGAGGGAAGAAACGCCGATTGCCGTCAACATTTCCTGTAATTCTGCGGCATTGGGGCCAATATGTCGATTAATGAACTGATCAAAAAATGTCATTGTGCTCATGTTGCAAAACCCTGCTTGGTTTGGTTAGGAAAAAGAAAGCGCAAAGGTAGCAAATCACTACATAAAAATAATGGTTCGATTGTGCTTATTACCATGACAAAGATCATTTGCGCAACACTGGAACTCAAAACGAATACCGATGGTTGAGCACTTTTGATTTTAATTTTATCTTTAGTCGAAATTAATAAATCCAAACCCAGCAATCATGAAAAACATTCAATTCCCAGTTCAATTCACCTTCAAAATTGGCACCCTCTCCAACGATTTTTTGGTTGAAGACGCTATGGGCAATGACATTGGCTACGTGCGCCAAAAAATGCTCAAACTGATTGATGAAGTTGTAGTGTACGACAACGACCTCAAATCCAATATTTTATTCACCATCAAAGCCAACAAGTGGATTGATTTTTCAACCACTTATACCTTTACCAATCACCTGGGCCAGGAAATTGGCCGGATTGGCCGCAAAGGCTGGGCTTCAATCTGGAAAGCCCGCTATGAAATTTTTGATGAAAAGGTGAATCAGGATTTGCTGATTCAGGAAGAAAATGCCTGGGTCAAGGTAGCAGATGCAGTGCTTAGCGAAATTCCCGTTCTGGGTTTGTTTACCGGATACCTTTTTAATCCCTCTTACATCGTTACCCGCCCTGATGGCACCGAAGTCATTCGTTTGAAAAAGCAGCCTTCCTTGGTTGGCCGGCGCTTTTTGCTGGAAAAATTGAACAACTTCGAACCAGGAGAAGAAGAACGAGTAATCCTGGGGCTGATGATGATGATTTTGATGGAAAGACGGCGGGGTTAATTCACTCACTAGACCTTTTGCTCGGAGGACATGAATTGCCACGTGCTTTAGCGCGTGGATTGGGCTTGCCCTCTTGATCTGGCTTTAGCCCCAGCTTTGATTTTTAAGTCAGGGCTAAAGCCCAAATCTGTAGTACTCCCATTACCCCAGGCTAAAGCCAGGGGCAATTCATGTCCTCCGAGCAAAATATTATGGGCAACTAGCTCATCCGAAAAACTGGCTTTGGGTACCCCGGTTGAAAGGCAGCCTCCTGGTGCAGCATCAACTTATAATCGTATTGACTCTCGATGGTTTTGCAGGCCTCCCGGATGAGGTGTTGAATCTCTTCCGGGGTACTTTCCACGCGCATGTTGAGGAGCAGATGGACAGAGGATTTGGGCAAAATGTTGAGTTGGGCCTCAGCTTGAAAATTGTTGGTAAAACTGACCTTGGTTTCACCGTCAATTAAAAACTTCAGGTGCCCGATGTTGTAACCCTGAGCCACGGTTTTGTGGTAAATTTCATTGATCAGGTATTCAGTGCCTTGCAAGGCGTTTTCACCAGCTACTTCCATGGATTGATCCAGCCAGGCCAGTTTGGCCTCGCCCTGGGCGTAGGTATCGTAGTCAATCTCCAGGGATTTGAGTTTTGCGGCGCGTGAATCTGCATCAATGGTCTCCAACCAGTTTTTCAAGCTCTCTGGATCAAACGAGTTTTGGTACAACACGATTTTGTCGCCATACTTTTCCTGGATCAATTCTTGGATTTCGTGCAATGCTTCCGCAGTAATCAGGTCGATTTTGGTCACCACAATAATCCCCGCTTCTTCGAGCTGCTTTTTAAAAATGTACAAAATTGATTCATCAAAATTAGATGCAGGCTCCCCCAGAATCAATTGCAGCAGGCGAACGTCAGCAAAGCTGGAGAGTGTTACCTGCGCATCGGGGCGGTATTGAAGCAAGGGTTTTAGCACCGTCGCCACGATGTCGGTACAAGAGCCCACCGATTCTGCAAAAATGACTTCCGCCTGATGTCCTTCCAGCAAAGCCTGAATGTTGTTGTCAAGATCGTGGTAATTGCAGCAAAAACAGCCATTGATCACTTGTTTGCTGGGAATGTTCTGGTTTATAAACAGTCCATGATCCACCAGAATCATCCCCTGGTCGTTGGTGATGACGCCAATTTTTTGACCTGCCTGGATCAAGAGTTGGGCAGCCTGATGGATGGCGGTGGTTTTGCCACTGCCTAAGAAACCGCTTAAAAGATGGATTTTCATGGTGCACTGTTTTAGGGTTTATTTATCGTAACAATCACAATCCTCCTCACATTTCTGCGCAGCCTGCAAAGGATAACCCAACATGATTTCCGCCTCAGTAGCCTCGCGCACCGCATCGATGATGACTTCAAAAACAAAATCTTCATGCGCGGACAGGGTTAAAGACACCTGAGGTTTATCTCCCACTTTGAATCCATTGAGCTGCTTTTGCAAATCGGGGTGAATGGCCGCTGAGCCGTATAAAAACCCAATCGGGTCACGGCTCAGGGTATTTTCCAGGATGTCTCCGGCCTGGTTTTTCATCAGGTAGCGGATGAAAATCACCCGATTGTTTTCGATCTGCATCAGCTGGTTTTTGCTTTGACCACGGTTTTTTGAACGTCGATTTTGCCATAAACCGCCTGAACCGTCACCTTTCCAGCTTTTAGGCTAACCGTGCCAAATCCAGTTTCCGTTGACAAAAACGAAGTGAAATCCCCAATCTTGGAATCGACATACAAGGTTTTATCCACTGCATCGTACCGCACCCCGGTAAGCGCTTGCAAATAACCATAACTGGACAAGGCCCTGCCGTACCAGTGGCCACATTCGTATTCGTTAAAAGGGTTGCGGATGCGCCCGTCGTAACGGTTGCGGCTGACTTGCAGGATTTCCAGACCCTCGGCCACATTGCCGACCAACATCAAGTGGGACGCAACCTGGTGCTCAATGCCTGTCCATACTTCGTCGCTGTAAACAAAAGGCAGGGAGAGTTTGCCCCCCTTGGGCCAGGAACAAAGCAACAGACCACCATCGTCGCCAAACGCGAAGGCAGGACGTTGGGGATTGGCGTGTTCGCTCAGGTTTTGTTTCAGGTTGTATTTGTGTACGGCTTTGAGGTGGCTTTTGATTTTGACCTGATCCACCATATCGTTCAAGCCGCACATCACCGAGATCCAGGAACCCAATACGCCATCAGAAAGACAACCTTTGCCGTATTGGTATTTCGGGCCTTCTTTTACCAGCAACTCCTTGGCCTCTTTGGA
>JAAFHQ010000712.1 GCA_013298445.1 Chitinophagales bacterium
TGGTTTGCCTGGGCGCTTCAAATCATGATTTGGGCGCAAATAAGGGCTATTAAGTTATAGTTTTTCTTTTTTATCCCAAAGCTATCGCGCAATTGGATCGACGTTTACTAAACTTTTAAAGTTTAGTAAACGTGACTCGTTCAAAATCCATAATTAAATCCACCCCATTATTCGCATTATTTAAATTTCTTTCAGCCTTGAACCTTTGATCAACAGCCAAACCATAAAAATTAATTCTCCGAAAAAAGTGTAAAGTGCAAAATCGGTATTGACAGAAGGGAATAAGTAAGGTTTCAAGGTATTTAGGAGATAGCCCAAACCCGTAATGATCAATAAAATACCCATTATTTTGGGTATAAAATCAGATTTTATTGCCAAATAGCCTAAGAGGAAAAGATGCAAAGCGAAAAAAATAAGCCCAAAATACCAGTGATTTCTAAACGCCTTGAGAAAAATCATGGCTTGCACATGCAGTTGTTCTGGCTGGAAAATGGTTAAATATTCGGGTGTGGTCAATAGTCGATACCCGGTAACAAGATTATTCAGCGCAACCAATGAGATGACCGTATAAACCAGTCGAAACCAAGCCGTCAGTAACGACAAATCTTCATTGACTGGCTTCATAAAAATATAAAGGGCCCAAGTAACAATCAAGTCCAATATGAACGCTAAAAGGTAAGCCAATATGGCCATTACAAAAAGGGATTTATTGGCTATAATATTTTGAGCAGTTTCTGATGCATTAAAGGAAACGATAAGTTTTGGCAAAGCATACATCTCTGCAAAAGGAGCGACTATGGCTAAACCAAGCAGGGTTAATCCGGCAATGAGTGCGGCTTTACTTAATGAAATTGGCTTTACATTTTTCATCTAATAAAGATAAGGTGATTTGTTAAATTTGAAAACGGTTTGACAGGTTTTTGGTAAATTGTTTGATGCTTTCTCAAGCCTTCACCACCACCTCCAACCCCAAAAACGCCCCAAACCCCGCCACCGCTTTTTCCATCACCCCCTGCTCCATCACATCCTTCGAATCAAAAAACTCCACTTCCACCACCACTTTATTCTTCTGAACCGTCCGTTTCCAAATGCCAATCACCAGCCCGTCGCGCACAACGATCGGTTTAAAAATCCCATTGCTGGTGATGGCGTTTTTGTGCCACTGGGGATCAAAAACGGTGCTACGGTCTTTGTAACTCACGGTGTATTCGTCAAAGGCGGGCAGGAAAAACACACTGGCTTCAGGGGCTGCTGTAAGTTGAGGGGTTTCTCCTATAAAATAAGTTTTGCCCCCTGATTCAAAGCTTTCCAACTTACTTTTAATACTTTCCAAACCTACCCTTGCTTCTGACATGGGTAAGCCCGACCACCACTGAAAATCGGGTAAAGTAGCCGGAGCATGGCTGCTAAAATAACGCCCAGCCAGATTGGCCAGCGCTTCATCCCGACTCAGCACCAAACCCGGTTTTATCTTTTCGTCCAACAGTGCATAAGTTTGTTTTTTGTCGCGCATCACCCCATTACAAACGATGCCATCCTGCTCGGCATTCATCATAAAATGTACAGCTCGGCTGGAGTTGGTCTCTACACCGCCTTTTTCCAATTCCTGCATCACCTCTTCGCGGGTCAGGTTTTTGCCGCCTTCCAGGGCTTTGGCGATCAGGTCGTTGGTGCGGATGTACAGGGCCGAGTCGATGCCCAGGTCGCGATCGCGTATCGCGGCTGAAGCTTTGATGTATTTGCTCGTCAGGGCCAGCATCCAGCGCACATCCTGCCCGGAAACGATGTGCCAGGTAGCCCGCAATACGTGGGTGCGCACGAGTTCTCCTGCATCCAGTGCAGCTTCGATGCTTGCATCCGTGGCCTGGGGCAAACGTACACCGAAGGCCCATTTGGACATGGGGTAATCTTGCGCCTGCACGGCACCCAGGTGGGTGATAAGGGCTTGTGGTGTTTCAAAATGATTGGAGCTGATTTTTTGGTTGAACAGGCGCAGGCTGGGAATATGGAACGTGGACATTCGTATTGGTTTGTAGCGAAGATAAGTAGGTTCGAGGCAAGTTGTAAAAGGTTTTGCTTTATCTTTAGGGGGATGTTATGCCTTTGACCATCTTGTACATAAATTTCCTCCGATGAAATCAAAAGTACTCATTGCTGTTTTCCTCTTTTTTGCCATCTCCATTGGTTTGTACCCATTTTTTTACTTCCTATTTGACATGAGCAATGGCTTGATGAGCTCCAAATCAGCGCAGTTATTGGGCAATCGTTTGTGGCAAGTTGGCTTTTATACCCACATCACTTTGGGCGGTTTGGCGTTGTTGAGTGGTTGCACGCAGTTTTTGTCAGGCTTGCGGCAAAAACGTTTGTCCTTGCACCGCAGCCTGGGTAAGGTGTACGTAGCGGCGGTTATGTTGAGCGGAGTTGCGGGTCTTGGCATTGCTTTTGCGGCTAGCGGAGGGGTGTGGGCACAAATGGGTTTTGCTGCCTTGGGCTTTTTGTGGCTCTATACAACGGCCAAGGCTTTTCTGGCTATAAAAAAACGCGACATTACCGAGCATCAAAACTGGATGACCCGCAGTTACGCCCTTTGTTTTGGGGCGGTCACCCTGCGCTTGTGGATGCCCCTGTTCCTGGGTGCTTTGGGCATGAGTTTCGACTTCGCATATCCGATCATTGCCTGGATCAGTTGGGTGCCTAATTTGTTGGTGGCGGAGTGGATCATCAGAAGTGCTAAACCCCATTTAACGTAACGAACTTTTTTGCCCCTTTTTTGTATTCTTGCAAAAAGAAGCACCATGTCCGCATCCGCAGAAATGCCCTATTTCATCAAACCTTCGCTCAACCTGGATGCGGAGGCCAAAAAAGCCGCTTACGAACAAGCCGTAGTCGCCATTGATGCCAATTTGGAGGGCGAAACCGATCGTATCCTCAAAATGGCCACGATCAATTCCGTGCTCAAAACTTATTTGCCTTATTATTATTGGGCCGGTTTTTATGTGGTCAAAAATGGTCGGCTTTCGGTGGGGCCTTACCAAGGCACATTGGGTTGTTTGCACATCGAATTTGGCCGGGGAGTTTGTGGCAAAGCGGCGAGGGAGCAAAAAACGCAACTGGTGGGAGATGTACATGCACTGGCCCAAGGCAGCGAGCACATCGCCTGCGACCCAAATTCTGCCTCGGAGATTGTGGTGCCTGTATTGGATGTCAAAGGTGAATTGATCGCCGTATACGATGTGGATAGTACCCAAATCAACTCCTTTGATGCACTAGATCAGTTCTATTTGGAAAAAATAATGGAGCGGCATTTTCGGCTGGAGGCATTGGATTGAGCAGTGGGCTAAAAAAAATGAGGGAGCAGTTGCCTGCTCCCTTCCTTGGTACATTACAGATAGCCCTTAAAACTCTTATATATTTCGAGGAAAACAAATTCAAAAAAATGGAGGGGCTTCCAAATCGGCAACTCCCCCCCACACACTATGAAACACTAGATCTTTAATCGGTTGAGATGTTTATCTAATATTCCAATAGCGTGCCAAACTTTGTCGATTTGGATTTTTTTTTATTTTTTCTTTAAAAATTTTCTGAAAAGAAAATCTTTCCATTCCACCAGCCCTCTTCAATGATGGCGTCATTCTTACGGTAAAAGCGCAGAGCGGGCTCGTTCCAGTCCAAAACTTGCCATTTCACCATGCGGCACCCCTGGTTGCGGGCTTCCTCCAGGAAAGCATCAAATAATTTTTGGCCCAAGCCATAACGCCGATGGGTTTCTTTTACCACAAAATCCTCTAAAAAGAGCATTTTGCCCTTCCAAGTGGAATAAGCTACATAAAATAAAGCCATACCCACCACCTGATTGTC
>JAAFHQ010000713.1 GCA_013298445.1 Chitinophagales bacterium
ATGACCTGCACACCGATGAAGGCTGGGAGCGCACCTACGTTCGTCCACAAGAAAGTGGTTACCGCACCGATACCCGCTGGGTCAAATTGAGCAATGCCGAAGGGCTTGGTTTACAGGTGGAAGGTGCTCAGCCCTTGTCTTTCAGTGCGATGTCGCAACTGACCGAGGATTTTGACGAAGGAGGCATCAAAAAGAATCGGCATGTAACAGATGTCGTCAAACGGCGGTTCGTGACCTTGCACGTCGACCTCACCCAACGTGGGGTTGGTGGAGACAACAGCTGGGGCGCTCAAACGCACGACGTGTATCGGCTCCTTGCCAAAAAATACAGCTATGGTTTCACTATCAGGGCAATCGAAACCAAAGCGGGACAGAAAGATTAAACATAGCGTTAAAAATTTCAGAATCAACAACATGAGAACCTTTTGCACGCTATTGTTGATCTTCCTGTTGGCCTGCTCTTCTCCAAGGGCAGGCCATCTCGATGCTCGGCGTCCCGACGGGTCTACACCTAAGGCCATCCCTGGCATGAAACTCGTCTGGCATGATGAGTTCAACGAACCTGGCAAACCCAACCCAGCCAATTGGCGCTACGAAACTGGATTCGAGCGCAATGAGGAACTACAATGGTACCAAAGTGACAATGCCAACTGTAAAGATGGTGTTTTGCTCATCGAAGCCCGACGAGAGGCTATTCCTAATCCCAACTACCAAGCGGGCAGCAAAAACTGGAAAACCAATCGCCCCGCATCGGAATTTACCTCGGCCAGTATTCAAACCCGAGGCTTACAGCAATGGCAGTACGGCCGTTTTGAGATTCGAGCCCGCATAGACACCACTTATGGTTCCTGGCCCGCCATCTGGACTTTGGGCAATGGCCCATGGCCCAGTGCTGGCGAAATCGACATCATGGAGTTTTATCAGGTCAAAGAAACCCCGACCATTTTGGCCAATTTTGCTTGGTTGGGCGATCAGGCCAGCCGCAAATCCAAATGGAATGAGAAAAAAATTCCGCTCACCCATTTCACGGAGAAGGACAAAGATTGGGTCAAAAAATTTCACACCTGGCGGATGGATTGGACGGAGGAAAGCATCCAGATTTTTTTGGATGACGAATTATTGAATACCCAATCGCTCAAAGAATCCCTGAATCCAGATGGTAGCAATCCTTTTCTAAAACCACAATTTTTGTTGCTGAATCTGGCAGTGGGGCGGAATGGCGGAACGCCGAAAGCCAGCACTTCAAAAATCATTTACGAGGTGGATTATGTGCGGGTGTATCAGCGGGAATAGTTTTTTGAGAAAAGATTAAAAGTTCTGCGCTTCGGGCTTTAAGCATTGAACAAGCGTCCAATTGAAGCGTTTTCTAAAAAAATTGCAATGAACAAACTTAACATACAAGATACCTTCAATCAGGAGTTGCCTGCCGATCCGAATTTGAGTAATACCCGTCGGCAGGTTAGGGCAGCTTGTTTTTCCTATGTTACGCCGCGACAGCCCTCCAATCCAGTTCTGGTGCATGCTTCCACTGAGATGGCTGAAACCATCGGCCTGGCAGCAGCTGACACCCAATCCGAAGAATTCCTGCGCATTTTCTCAGGAGCTGCCACGCTGGAAGGCAGCAGCCCCTACGCCATGTGTTATGGTGGGCACCAGTTTGGCAGTTGGGCGGGGCAATTGGGCGACGGCCGGGCGATCAACCTAACCGAGGTCATTCATGAAGGCCAGCGTTGGACACTCCAACTGAAGGGGGCTGGTGAAACCCCTTATTCCCGTACTGCCGACGGCCTGGCCGTACTGCGCTCCTCTATCCGTGAGCACCTGTGTAGTGAGGCCATGTTCCACTTGGGCGTACCTACCACCCGCTCCCTCTCATTGGTGCTAACTGGTGATCAAGTGATGCGGGACATGCTTTACAATGGCAATGCCGCTTATGAAAAAGGTGCAGTGGTGTGCCGGGTAGCGCCGAGTTTCATCCGTTTCGGGAATTTCCAAATTTTCACTGCTCGTGATGAAATTTCGACCTTGCGGAGTTTGACGGACTACACCATTCGCCATTTTTTCCCACAAATCGAGCCGGGTACACCCGAGGCTTATGCCGAATTTTTCAAGGAAGTATCTCAACGCACCCTCGATCTAGTCATTGAATGGCAACGAGTTGGCTTTGTACACGGCGTGATGAATACCGATAACATGTCCATCCTTGGGCTGACCATAGACTACGGACCTTACGGCTGGCTGGAAGGTTACGAACCGGATTGGACGCCCAATACCACCGATCGGTCTCAGCGCCGCTACCGCTACGGCCAGCAACCGGGAGTCGCCTTGTGGAATCTGGTGCAATTGGCCAATGCACTGATGCCGCTGGTCAAAGACACAGTACTTTTGGAAGCCTCCCTGGCTGACTTTCAACTAAAATTCCCTAAAAAATACCTGGCCATGCTGCGCAGCAAATTTGGTCTGGCCATTCCCCAGGAAGGCGACGCTGAACTAGCGGAGGAACTAGAAAAGTTGCTTGCCTATGCCGAAACGGACATGACCCTATTTTTCCGAAACTTGTCAAAAGTGGAAAAAAATGGTGGTCTTCCCGCAAAAAAAGCCTTCTTCGAATTCCTGCAAGCGGCCATGTACCAACCCGAAGACCTGAATGCGGCCTTGCAACAAAAATGGGAGGACTGGCTCGAGCGCTACCTACAAAGGCTTCAGCTCGAAACGGCCAGCGATGAAGAACGCCGTACCGCAATGAACCTCGCCAACCCCAAGTATGTCCTCCGCAATTACATGGCCCAATTGGCCATTGATCAGGTCGATTTGGGAGATTTCAGCTTGGTAGAGGAACTGTACCAATTGTTGAAAAAGCCTTATGATGAGCAGCCGGAGATGGAAGAAAAATGGTTTGTGAAGCGGCCGGAATGGGCGCGAAATAAGGTGGGGTGCTCGATGTTGTCGTGTAGTTCGTAGGCTAAAGTAAAGTGAGTTCGGAGATTGTGATCATTGAAATGGCAACATTTTTACAAGGTCATCGTGCCGCCGCTAGCGCGGCTCTTGATTCAGGGGTTATCATGTATGCTATAAACGGGGCCACCGCCAAGGCGGTTAGATTTTACCGATAGCATCAAATTTTACGTAGGCTCAAAACCGCGTTAGCGGTGGCCCCGTTTATAGCATACATGCCCTTTACCGATTTTGAACCGCGCTAGCGGTGGCAAGGTGGAACTATTTTATAGAAAAACCTCCGAACTCAAATTAAAGTAAGTTTGGACTTTGGGTCTTCGTGTCTTTGTGGCAAAAGAATGTCCCAGTCTACCTCCCCCAAACCATCCTCCGCTCCTTCCCTACCCCGGGAACAGTCACCACCAACAAGGTGCCTTCCAGGTCACAAAAGCCACGTTTCTTTTTGTCCAGTTGGAGGATTAAACGGCCTTTTTTATCCACTTTCCACATTCCGTTGTTCAATCCGTTGATCGCATTGGAGGTTTTCCATTGCCCTGCTGCATCCAGCACAAGGGTCGTTCCAGCGGCCAGACTTTGATGGGTGCCCATGCCACTCATTTCATCACTTTGTAAGGTCCAGGTGATGTTGGTTATTTTTTCAGACAGGGATGGTTGGGCAAAAATGGAAAGGCTGAAACAGAAACAGAAGATTAAAAAGGTGGTGTTTTTCATGGTTGTAGGTGTTGGTGTTTTTGAAGACGTTTTTAGGTTTTCCTCTAATAGATGAAAGTTTTGTCTTTTACCCCCACCCATACCAAAAACAAAATATAAGAAATCTTTCAAATCAACACCCCTCAGTTTCACCATTTTCCACAATTCTTCCTTAATTTCCGCCGCAAATACAAGTACCATGTCTGAGCAAAC
>JAAFHQ010000714.1 GCA_013298445.1 Chitinophagales bacterium
CGAAAATCCAAATTTATATGTACAATTATTTGATTTTTAATTATTTGATGGCTATTTTTTCTTTGAATTTGTTACTTTGCTCTCTATGGGCGCAGTAGTTTTTATATGCGAGGGGATGAGTAAAAAAAATGTTTTTTTGAATGCAAAAATTACTGAATTTTCAAAATCCACGTAAAGTGTAATAAAACTGATGATGGCTTTGACTTGATTTTTAGGCAAATTGCGTCTCAACAAACGTTTGATCATGTCTAACATTAGCAACGCATCGGATGCTCACTCCTCGCTCAGCTGGATGAGTTTTTTGACGTGGTCTTTGTTATAAGGCACTGGTTCCTCATTGATCAGGTAGGCTAAGCCTTCCACTTTGTCAAAGCGACGCAGGTGCTGCAAATTGATCATGTAGGAGCGGTGGATGCGAAAAAAGCCATGGCTAAGCAAGGTGGATTCAAAAAAGCCCAAGGGCTTGCTGATGTTCCAACTCTTTCCCGAGACTTCCACAAAAACCGTATAACTCGTGTGGGCTTTTGCATACAATATTTCATGGATGGGAAACACCAAAATCTGCTCGTTCGTATTCAATACCAGGTGATCACTTAAAATGGGACGGGTTTTAGTCATTACCGATTCATTTGGAACATAAATCAAAAAATACACCATGCAATGGTAATTTGAATCTTTGGTACAGTTGATCCTCTAATTCAAATTGAATACGCAGTGCTTTCTCGTCAGGAGGAATAGGTTCATTGACCTGTTCAGCTTGCTCTTGTTTGGGTAGCTGGTGATCGCTAAGGTGATGAACCTGCACGGGGACACGTTTTTTTGCCGATTTCATTTTGTCCATTTTACAACCCGCACTTGTGATTGTGATTGAAGAAAAAAATGGGAATAGGAGACTTTTATTCAACGTTCTGTAAAAAAGGAGAAAAGCAATTGTTGAATTGCCTATAGAGCGATTTACAAAGAATCAAAAATAGGTAGAGCCCCAGTAAGTGTCCTGGAAAGCTCAACCCTTACATAATTTGGATTTTTGGTACGATCACTAAAACATGAGTTGAGGTTTAAACTGACTTAGTGATACGAATCTCTTGGAAATAAAATTGGCTAGCACTCTTGTTACGGACAAACGCCTTTATACTTGGATAAACGGCCTATACAATTAGATAAACGGCCTTTGTGCTTTGCTAGGGGTGCCTAAAATTTTTCTTTCCCTCAGCTGTTATTTCAACAACTTCAATTGCTCAATAAAATCCTTGCGGTAAGCATACCCAATGGGCAGGTTTTCTTCTACAATCTCTATCCTACTTTCTTTTAAATTAATCGAATCTATAAAGGCAACGTTGATCAAATACGTTTTGTGAATCCGCAAAAACTTGGGAAACAATTCTTCTTCCAGTGTTTTGAGTTGCACATTGGTGGGGAAATTCCGCTTGTTGACCTTTGCGAAAGTCATCTTTCCATTGGCATAAAAAAACGCGATTTCATCAATGGCAATGTGTTTGTAAACATCCCCAACCTTGAAAAAAAAATGCTTATTGTCTATCCAGGGTACTTTCGAACTAGGGAGGTTTTCTTCTTTAGGGTTTGAAATAATCACCTCCTTCTGGTTGGAATTCAATAAAGCCAGTTCTACCGCCTGATGGAGCTTTAGGCGCGACAACTCTTTGTTCATAAAACTACTGGGCAAAGTATGCTTGCAGCGCTCATATATTTCCTCATTATAATGTGCAGTGAGGTAAACAATGGGTAGGCTAAGCGAGACTTCTCGGATTTTTTCTGCCAAAGCAATACCTTCCATCTGCTGCTCACCCAGCTCAATATCAATCAGGCATAAGTCTGGACGCTCTTCTTCAAAAAGTGCCCAAGCCTGATGCATATTATGTGCTTTTCGGATTCGTTTCAGCCCCAATTCTTCCAGTAACAGTTGTAGCAATTGGGCAAAACCCTCCTGGTCCTCTACAATCAGTACTTTGATCTCTTCACTAAATTGCATCGATAAAGGATGTGGTTTAAATTGGAAAGTCAAGGTAAACCCTACAGGGCGGCAAACAACTCCGCCCTGGTATAAATCCTATCAATACGAGTATGAACGTAGCTATATAAAGGATGAAGCTATGGTCGCAACAAATCTTGCCCCTTTATTTCAACAATTTTAATTGCTCCAAAAACGATTTTCGGTGACTATAGCCAATGGGCAAGTGCTCTCCCTGCAATTCTATTTTGTCTTCTTTGGTGTTGATGGATTGAATGAAATCCACATTGACCAGATAAGATTTGTGGATGCGTAAAAATTTAGGAAACAACTCGTCTTCCAATGTTTTGAGTTGCACATTGGTGGGGAAGTTACGCTTGTCGACGCGGGCGAAAGTCATTTTTTCGTTGGCATAAAAAAAACCGATCTCCTTGATTGGAATGTTTTTATACAGGTCGCCGACTTTAAAAAAAAGCTGGTTGTTAGCCAGATAAGGAACCGGAGCGGGCGGGCTTGGGTAGATGACCGATGTAGCCGCGCCAATAGAACTCCCTTGTTTAGACTGCAACAATGCCAGCTCTATGGCCTGATACAACTTGAGTCGCGACAATTCTTTGTTCATAAAACTACTCGGCCGCGTATGTTTACACTGTTCGTAATAATCCTCGGTATAATTGGCCGTTAAATAAATGACTGGCAAATCAGGATGCGTCTGTCGAATCTTTTCCACCAACAGAATGCCATTCTTTTCTCCACCATCTAAGTCAATGTCAACGAGACAAATCGACGGTGGCTGATCTTGGAACAACTGCCAGGCCTCATCAAAGGTTTTGGCCATTTGAATGTCCGAAATGCCCAAATCTTCCAACATGACCCGCACCAGACTGGCAAAGCCCTCCCTGTCTTCAACGACAAGTAGTTTGACAGGTTCTTTTAGGTTCATCATTTTTAAGTATTACAGATTTGTAATTAGCACTAAAAATAAAGTGAGTTCGGTTTTTTTTCTTGGCAAGTACCCATTCTTACCACCACGAATGTGGTTCAAAATCATCTCGTCATCCCTAGTAGGAAAAACATGATTGTATCGTAGAAACTGGGCAAAATACCATCTTTTAGGTCTGATCAAAAAAATGAAAGTATAGGCAGAGTAGTCCAAAATCAAAACTCAAACATTGTTTCCGAAACTGAATATCTATACCGAAAACATGCATAAACACTCATTTTTAAAGAATTAAAGGTATAGTTTTAGGAATGAAATTGCAAGTTTAAATCAACTTTTTTTGTTTTTTATAATCAACTTTTTTTGGACTTACATTATTTTTGTTTTTTTGCGCTGCTCGTTCAGATTCCTACAGATTGATGTCCATTGCGGAGACTGAATAGTTAGTAGTCCATATCCTCTCTACGGCATCGCCATAACCCAACGCGCCCCACCCTCGGCAGCAGTCTCTACCCGAATGTCCGCTCCTTGTTCGCGCAAAGCTGCGCGCAACAGCGAGAGTCCTACTTGTTGCCCCGGGCCGGATCGCTTCTGCTTGGGGCAAAAGATTGTTTCGCGCCGTTCCGGGGCGATTCCCGGGCCATTGTCCTCAATGATCCAGTGAACTTGGCCTTGCCAGCCTTTATCCTCCCGAATCACGAGCCGCACTTGCTGTGCCGTAGCACCATGACGCAGCGTATTGGAGACCAGATTCTGAAAAACCTGCTCCATCAACACCGGAGAAAGGGGGGCCGGGCTGAGCTCCTGTAAATCGACCTTCATTCCCGCGGCCCGGAGTTCGGGCCCAAAACGCGCCAGCACCCGGTGCAGCACCGGCATGGGGTCAGCCCATTCTTCTGTAGCCAAGTCCTCTTTTTGCGCCGAACGGGTATCCGCCAACAGCCCC
>JAAFHQ010000715.1 GCA_013298445.1 Chitinophagales bacterium
GCGTGGTGGTGGCCTTCAAAAACCAGGCCTGCGTCGTTGGATCTTTTTGAAAATAGTCAAACATCAACTGCCCAATTTTGTCCTCGCCCAGGCTGGTCAGGTGCAGGCCGTCTTCACCCACATCGCTCTGGCAATCCAGTTTAAATCCATCGCTGCGCGGCAAACTGGCGTTGCTCCAATGGTAAGAACCCCAGGTGACGTGGGGAATGTTGGCTGCAGTCCCGGTGGTAATGTAGCCCGGCTTTTGTTGATCCGCATTGTCGATCAGCCATTTAATCGCCCAACCAGAGTAATAATCCCTTGGAAAAAGTAGCCCCTTCCCTACCCCACCCGGCACTGGTGTGGCATAGCCTGAAAAAGCCCGGGCTGAAAAATACACCACTTTTAAGTTCGGATATTTGTCGTGCAGGACTTCCAGCAGCAAGCGGTAATCCTCCATCAGTTGCAGGGGTGCGCGGGGGAAGAGGGTATCGCCCGTTTGAGTATTGTCGGTTTCCACCCAGGCGAGTTGCACCTGTTTGTCGCTCAAGCCACTGCTTTTCAGGGTATTTGTGGCGCTTTGCCAATAATTGTCGGCAGCATCGTTCATTTTTTGCACTCCCTGACCGCCGATACAGGTGTTGACGAGCACCAAATTGGGATTGATGCCAGAAAAAGCCATTGCTTTTTGTTTGAAGCGTTCAAACTCGGTGCGGGGGTTAGAGGCGCCTACCCCAATCATCACAATTTTTCCCTTGGCATCGCTTTGCCCCTGGAGGCTCAGGGGTTTTACCTGGGCAATTTGCAGCTGGATCGTGCGGAGTTGGGCGGCAGGGCGTTCGTTGCGGCCATTGGAGTACAGGCCGCCGAGGTAACCTCGGTAGTTTTGGCCTTGTAAATCGATGAGAGGCGTGTGGCTGGACGGCTGGATGGAGCAGTCTTTTTGAGCCTGGAGGCTGAGAGAGAATACTGCGATCAAGAGTGTAAGGATTTGGCGCATAGGTTTTTGTTTTGAGGGTTAATGGTATGGGAATAAGCCAGTTTTTGGGGTTTTGTACTCATGTTACTTCCTCCTCATTTCTGAGGATATTTCCCCCCTCCCGTTTTGCGGTGATGTTTGGCGCGCTGGATTGATCGACCTTTGATGCATCAATCAAATGAATCGTTCATCCAACCAGAACAACACCATGAAAAATAGAATCGCAGCTTTTGCTCCCTGGATATTTACTTTGGCCATCTGTTTTATAGGCACCGCTTGTGAGTTGATGTCAGATCCTGGTAAAGACATTGATGCCTTGTTGGAAGAAACCAACAACCTCAATAGCAATGACCCAAACGCCATTTACACTTGTGTGGAAAAGGACCTAAAGATTGAAACCCACCAGGGAGTAGCAGCGCTGCGCACTAAACTGTGGACCGTTGGGCAAGTGATTCGGGTAAAATTCATGGATAGTTTGAGCAACACCTTGCGCTTGCGCATCGAAAAAGCAGCGCGAGAATGGGAATTATACGCCAATGTGCGCCTGCAATTTGTACGCCGGGGAAAGGCAGAAATCCGCATCGGCTTAAACCCTCGGGAAGGTTCTTGGTCGTACATGGGGCGAGATGCCTTGTACCTGGACTCATTGTCCAAAACGATGAATTTTGGCTGGTTTACCGACCGGACACCAGATTATGAAATCCGGCGCACTACGCTCCACGAATTTGGGCATGCCCTGGGTTTGATCCATGAACACCAAAACCCACTGCAAAACATCCAGTGGGATGTCGAAAAGGTCTATACCTATTATGCTCAAACCCAGGGTTGGAGTAGGCAAGATGTGGATCAAAATCTCTTCCGCAAATACAGCAGCAGCCAGACTCAGTTCTGTCGCTATGATCCATTGTCCATTATGCATTATTCCGTCCCCAAACAGTTGACCCTGGATGGATTTGAAGTGCGCTGGAATTACCAACTTTCAGTAGAAGACAAGAGCTTCATTGGACGCATGTATCCTTTTAAAGGACCACGGGTAACAACTTGTCCCTAATGAAAAATGACGAATAATTCGAATGACGAATGACGATAAGGGCAACGCACCAACAATTCGTCATTCGTCATTCGGGAAATTCGTCACTTGTTAAGGATTTCTGAAGGAAACATTAAAGTTATGTTTAAGTGGCATTCTGAAATGCTAAAATAAAATCCCTCAAACGTTCTAGGGGCATATTCGATTTCAAAACCAAAAAACAACGATAACAATGAGAACTTTGCAAGCAATAGTAGCTGTCCTGACGCTGGTGACTTTTTCAACCTTTAACGCCCAAGCCCAAAAAAACAACACCGTAATCAACCCTAAAGTGGGTGTAAACCTCTCGGCAGTTGATGGCAATCTGGGCGACTTACAAGCTGCCGCAAAAGTGGGCTGGAACGCCGGGGTAGACTTCCGGGTTGGTGGCAAAAAATTATTCCTCAGCCCTGGTTTACATTTCAACAACTATACGGCTCGTTTGGTGAACGACATTGATACCGATACCCAGGTTAACTTTAAGGATGAAACGACCATCCAGGCCTTGAAAGCGCCAGTAAACATCGGCTTTGACATAACTGGCAGAAAACAATTGCTCAACCTTTATCTAAAAGGTGGGGTGACACCAACGATGATCCTGGCGGTGAATGAAAAAGCAGGTATCCCCTTCAGCAAGGATGACCTCAAAACCTTCACCTGGGGTGCCAACGTCGGTTTGGGTATGGACATCACCATTCTGACCGTGGACCTGAACTATGAAATTGGGATGTCTGACTACTTTGCGAATACTACTGGTCGGAACAATGTGCTGACTTTGAGCGCAGGGATCCGCTTCTAGTTTAGAGGTTGAGGAGTTGAGAAGTTGAGGAGTTGAGAAGTTGAGGCTGCCGCGAGCGATTTTGACAAAGTCCTCTTGTAAGTCGCTCGCGGCAGCCTCAACTTCTAAACCTCTCAACTTCCCTACGATATATTTATCATGGCAATAATCAGTGTGCGAAAATGGGACCACCTGGCGGAGTGCGCCAGGTGGCTTTTTTGTTTTTAGTAAAACCGATCTTCGCGCCAGTTTTTGGGGTTGTTGATGATGTAACGGGCGATGTGGTTGTAAGCCGTTTCGTGGCGGATGATGTGTTCCCAGTAGTTGCGTTGCCAGAGTTTTCCCATAAATTGTCCTGGCCGATGTTTGATGAATAATTCCAAACATTTGTCAGCGACCAACGATTTATATGCCCCGATCATTACGCCCAAATGTTCGGTCCGCTGTAGGGGCGCCCCTTGCGGGTGCCCTTCAGGCGAACATCCAACCAATATTGTGCAATCATTTTTTTCCAATGTTTCACCACGATGAATACCATCAATGGATGTTTCATCCCGATGAATACCATCAATGGATGTTACCATATTTGCACGATTCCCCTCCAATTGGGCACCCGCAAGGGGTGCCCCTACGATTAACAAACCGTGCATATGGTTGGGCATGATTACGTGCTCCTTTACAATAATCTGTGGGAATCTTTCAGGCAATGATTGCCATTCATTTGCTGCAATCCTGCCAAATGCATTTGGGATCATCACATCGTTCTTGATTTCACCGAACCAATGTTTTTTTTTATACCCACAAATGGTAATAAAATACGCACCAGGCTGGGCGTAATCATACCCCTTCAGTCGAATGGATCGACGACGGTGTTTTTTTGGATTAAATTGATGTGCCATACCGCGAATGGTGAATGGTGAAAAAATCGCGGTAGTGTAAATCGTAGGGGCACCCCTCGCGGGTGCCCAACATATGTAAGGCCGTAGGGGCACCCCTCGCGGGTGCCCAAAATCAAAATCAAAATCAAAATCAAAATCAAAAATAAT
>JAAFHQ010000716.1 GCA_013298445.1 Chitinophagales bacterium
AGGTCAACCCCCGGAATTTCAGCAATTTCCTCGGGTTTGAGTTGGGCATAACAACCCACTACCACCACAAAGGCCTGCGGGGAATGGCGTAGAGCCTGGCGCACCACCTTGCGGCATTTGCGATCGGCAAAATCGGTCACGGAACAAGTATTGATCACATACACATCGGCACCCTGCTCAAATTCCACCTCGGTATAACCCGCCCCTTCAAACAAACGGGCAATCGAGGAAGTCTCGGAGTAGTTCAATTTACATCCCAATGTATAAAATGCGACTGTTCTTGGCGTGGCCATGCTGCACTGTTGCTTTAACTTGATGAAAAACAGGGGGCAAAGATAAGCCTTTCTCCATTACTCGGCAAACAATACGGTTCATGAGTTGAACTTTTTCAAGCGCAAACCTTTATACAAGGAAATCATCCTTATCATGTGGACAGAAAAAGACAATCAACTTTCGGCAACCTTCCATTTTAAAGACTTTAGCCAAGCCTTCGCTTTTATGACTGAAGTGGCAATGTTGGCCGAAAAGCACGAACACCACCCGTTATGGACCAATGTCTGGAATCGGGTCGAGATTAATCTGAGTACACACGATGCAGGTGATATTGTAACGGATAAAGATCGGGACCTGGCCAAGGCGATTGATCGGGTTTTGACACGTTATCAATGACATAGTAGAGGGAATTAGAATAAATCCGCCCCAAACCATACTGCGATTGCCCGACATTGAGTAGCTTTGCTGCCATGATTGTGTCATCTAAATTACCGGGAGTAGGCACCACCATCTTTACGGTTATGTCTGCCCTGGCGCAAGAACACGGGGCCATTAATCTTGCGCAGGGTTTTCCGGATTTTCCGTCCTCCCAACGTTTAAACGAATTGGTGGCCCACTACATGCGTCAGGGTTACAATCAGTATGCCCCTATGGCGGGTGTACCGATTTTGCGCCAACGCATTGCCGAAAAAATTGATGGTCTGTACGGGGTAAAAATTGACCCGGATCAGGAGATCACCATTACTTGTGGTGCCACTGAAGGTATTTTCACTGCCATTGGCGCATTGGTCAGCCCTGGTGATGAAGTCATCATTTTTGAACCTGCCTATGACTCTTACCGCCCCAGCATTGAGCTATTCGGCGGCGTAACAAAATCCTTTGAGCTCAGTGCTCCCGATTACACCATCGACTGGGATCGCCTGATGCGTTTGATCAGCATGAAAACCCGCATGATCATCATCAATACGCCTCAAAACCCCATCGGGAAAATTCTGAAGCCGGCTGATATGCAGGCCCTGGAAAAACTGGTGAGCAGCAACGACATCATCATTCTCAGCGACGAGGTATATGAACACATGGTGTACGATGGCCACGAACACCAAAGCATTTTGCGTTACCCAGCCTTGCGTGAACGAGCCCTAGCTGTGTATTCTTTTGGCAAAACCTTCCACAATACCGGATGGAGAATAGGCTATTGCGTTGCCCCGCCTGCGCTTACTGCTGAGTTTCGAAAAGTGCATCAATTCAATGTTTTTTCGATCAATACCCCCATGCAATATGCCTTGGCGGATTTTTTGGAGGACCCCCACGAGTACCTGGGCTTAGGCACTTTTTTTACCCACAAAAGAGATTTTTTCCTCGACGCCATCGAGGGTTCGCTGTTTCGCCCCCTGTTGAGTGAAGGTTCTTATTTCCAACTCTGCGATTATAGCCAGATCAGCACCGAGTCAGATGTTGATTTTTGCCGTCGCCTGACCATGGAGTACGGTGTTGCTGCAATTCCCGTTTCCGTATTCTACCACAGCAAGCGGGATGAGAAGATCATTCGTTTTTGCTTTGCCAAAAAAGAAGAGACTTTGGAAAGAGCGGCAAAGCTGTTGCGGGAGATCGGAAAGGGTTGAGATCTATCTACTTCAATTCGCCCCTGCTTAGGTGATTCCTTGAGTGTCTAAGGTTTCTTAGGTGGTGAAAGAAGACCTTGCTACGCAGGGTTTTTTCTTTTTCACCACCTAAGAAACTTTAGACACCACAGTGTCACCTCAGATTAAAAGTCCAATCCAAACGACAAATACAACTTCGGCTTCTGGATCTGCTGCGTTTCAATTCCCCAGGCGTAATCCGCCCGGATGAAATACCCAAACAAGGTCGTACGCGCCCCAAAGCCGTAACCTGCCACCAGTGGATCCCGGAAGTAATTAACCGTAGTCGTGATGAAAGGCCCATCCGGGAATTTCGAAGTATTCAATGGGTTATCCTCGCGGTAAGGCGTTTTGCCTTCCCAGGCTGTACCAATGTCGAAGAAACCAACAATCTGGAAGTTCTTGAACAATGGGGACTGAATGCGGCGTGAGATATAGCGGAACAATGGCACCCTCAATTCGGTATTCACCAAGGCAAAAGAGCTACCGTTGCGGATGTTGATCGGGAAGCCACGCAAGTTGGCCGCCAGGGTTTGGAAAGCAAAATTGCCGCTAGGTACAGGTATATCGTTGTTTTGCTGAGGGAAAAGCCAGTTGTCCATTCCACCCAGGAAGTAAAGGATTCTTTCTGAACCAAAGGAGGTACCTGCCGCAAAACGTCCGGCCAAAATCGAATGGCGCAAAATGCGTTGGTAATGCCGAAAGTCCGCACCCAATACGGTCATTGTGCCTTTGTTAAAATTAATGTCAAAATTGGCCTCGTCACCCACCGAGAATTTCTTTTGGGCTTCCGCAAAAACCCGATAACGGGTGCCCGTGCGCAAGTTGAGCGCAATATCAACCGTGTTGTCAAACACGTATTCCAAGCGCAAACCAATCCGTTGGCTGGTTTGATCAGGTACATTGTAGGTAGCCCGGTCGGTAGCCAGTTGCACCATACGGTCACGGCGTAGGGTAGAGGTGGCTCTGATGCTGCGGAACACATCCAGTGGGTAGCGGATACCATATTGCCCCAGCAGAATATTGTACTCCCGTCGACGTGGCACCAGAGTTGGGCTCTGGTCGTTGAAACGGGTATTGCGCATGTACACCGCATAGGTTTGATCCAGGCGGTGTTTTTTATTGTTGAAGGTCACAAAGTATTCCGCACCATTAAAGGTAGTAGGAATCCGGATGCCGCCTTCAAATTCGTAGTCTTCAAAAAGGTCCTTGACATTCGCCTTGAGCAGAATACCTGGAGGCGGCAACTGATAGCCATCAGGGTTAGCCGCCGTACTTTCCATACCTTCAAAGAGCAGTGAGTTGTCCATTTGTGAGGTCACAAAATCGGAACGGAACTGCAAACGATAGGGGATAGCCCTGGTTGGGTTGAGGATGTACACTTTGCGGTTAGCCGCCACTTGCAGCGGGAAACTCATACCATTGACTGGTGCAAGGGTTTCGTTGGGTCGGGTAGTGGCGGGTGGGGGAGTGGCCGCTGGTTCTGTAGCGACAGCAGGCGTTTCTTCCGGTTTTTTCTCGGCTACCGAACTAGTTGGTTTGGGGTTGCCAAACTCGCTTTGAAACAAATACAATTCCTCCTGAATCGTTTTGGCTGTGGTGTCTTTGGGTGGTGCTTTGACCACAATCTCTACTTTTGGGGTATCTGCCAAAACTGGCCGAACGGGCACACCATTGGTCAGGACTGGCAATCCTGGAGCTGAAGCCGTATCTTTCACAAAAATCAAGTCCTCCATTTGTTTTTCCCGCGCCCTAAATGCCGTGGTAGCCGGAGCACTGGAATTGGTAGGTGTTAAGGGACTGGTGTAAAAGGAGCGACGCCCCAATGCTGCATAAGACTCCACTAACTTTCCACTTTGTGGTGCACTGTGTTGCTGGTTGATGTGGTACGGGTAATTTGTTTCGATGTGGGTTATCGCACGTTCCCTAATCACGG
>JAAFHQ010000717.1 GCA_013298445.1 Chitinophagales bacterium
CCTGTTTTGGCTGCGTAAGAGCTACGATAAAATGCGGCACAAAAACCCTTACCAGGAAGACCTCGACCGCATCGACAATTGGGCGATTACCCCGCTGCACCTCTTCGTCAAACGTTGGCCCATTCTGATCACTTACCTGGAAAACCACTACCGCCGCGAGGATTTGGATGCCCAGTTTTACAAACAACGTTTTCAAACCCTCATTGGCGAAAAAGCCCTGGAGGACATTCCCGCCGATGAACGCCAGCGTGTTGAAATCCTGCTGACCGACTTGCTCGCACAATGGGATGCCCTGGTGCAAGCCCGCATTCTCGAATACCAAATCTCCAAATTGGGCGAAGAACTGGACAATTACCTCAACCTGCTCGATGCCAAGGTTCAGGAATACCAAAAACTCCTGCAACTGATCAGCCCTTTCTCCGATTACCTGGGCTGGGACATGTCGCGTTCACTGTGGGAAGACAGCTCTTTCGACGTCATCCAACAATACCAGGAATTGCTGGAAGATGAAAAATCCATCCAGGAATTGGCCGATTTGTTGGGCAACCTGCGCGAGGCCGAAATTGAAATGGAGGAAGAAACTTTTGAAAAAACCATCATCCGCCAGGAATGGATCACCGACGAACTGACCCCAGCGGAGATAACGGGCATCAAGGAAAGTGGCGATTTGAATCACTTGCTGAGTTCGGAAGCTGCGTTGCTGGGTGATGCCGCTACTGAAGACCTATTTATGCACAAATGGCTGGGCAAAAACCTGCTTACCCTCCAGTTTGAAGACCGCCGCCTTCAACCCAGCAACGAAAATTACACCGAAGTTCATCAACGCATCAAACAGCGGGAAAAAGGCCCTTTCATCGTGTGCGTGGACACCAGCGAGTCGATGATGGGGCGCCCCGAACAAATTGCCAAGGTGCTCTGCCTGGGCATCCTGAAAATGGCTACCCGCGAGAACCGCCGGGCTTACCTGATCAATTTTTCCATTGGCATCAAAACCCTGGATTTGTATGACATCGCCAACTCCATTGATGCCCTGGCGAAGTTCCTGCGCATGTCTTTCCACGGTGGCACCGACATTTCACTGCCCCTCTACGAAGCCATCCGCCAACTCAAAACCCAGAACTACCGCGACGCCGACGTGTTGGTCATCTCCGATTTTATCATGTACCGGGTGGATCAAAAAGTACTGGAAGAGGTCCGTTATTTCCAGCTAAACAACGCCACTCAATTCCACAGTCTCACCTTGTCTAATGATCCGAATACGGAACTATTGAGTTATTTTGATACCAATTGGGTGTACGATCCGGCGAAAAAGGGGGTGGTGAAGGAGTTGACTAAAGTTTTACATGGTACCTGAATAATGGATATGCAAACGAATTCTGTTTCATCTCCTGCGAATTCTAATCAGGAATATTTTAATTTTAGTGCCGGTGTACTTTTGAAGGGTACTCAAAAATACAGGCATGAAAAATAGTAAAACCTGGAACCTGAATCTGTTGTTGAGCCTTTCCTTCGTTTGGCTTTCTATTGCTGGATCACTCGCCCAATCCTCGAAAAAACCTAGCCCAATTTCCTCTCGTGACCAGTTCATCCAACAAGTTGCACCTTATATCGATGGAAGGGAAGAGATAAAAGAGGTAGCGCGAACTTCCCCTGACTACTACCGTTGGTTGACTTTATTATCCCTTGAAAAAATTACGGATCAGTGGTTACAAAGCGCCAATTATTCAAAAAGTATTCCTGCAAATTGGGTTCGATTCTGGTATTCCGGGCACCTGGAGGATTCACTTGACATTCTGAAGGAGCATATTTTTTACCGTCAGCAGCTCAGCCCGGTTTTAGGGTTTATGTACCAGGATACAACAGCCATACTCCTTACCCTATTGGACAATGACACCACTGTTTTTTTAATCAATCGGATAAACTGGAAGGGGCCAGGCACCATGTTAAACTTACATCATTTATACAAAGACGATGGGAAGGAACCTGCATACATCGATTATATGTTTGAATACGAAGGTTCGAGTAATCAAAAACTTCCCACCAACATCGCTGGTGCTTTTTTCTACCCTAACACTCATTCAAAACAAAAAAATGCAGTTGCCGCTGAGCTGAAAGAAGAGTCTTTGGTGGTGTTCAATCATGAATGGTCCATTTTGCACCAAAGCGGAATTGATGCCATTGTGGGGCCAGCTTACCGCATTTTAGCCAAAAACAAAGAAACGCAGGAATTGGGTTACTTCACCATTAAAATTGCCGGGTCGCCCGGAGTTACCTGGCAGTTGAGTTTATTCCAGCCCGAGCAGAAAACCTATTTTGTTATTGGCGAAAGAAAGATGAAGGACTCTTACAAATTCCAACGTTTAGCCAAAAAAATCCTTTACTACTTAGCCATAATAACTGGTGCTGGATCGGCCTTGGTTTTGGTCATTGTTTACTTCGTTCAACGCAGGCGGAAGCACCAGCAATTGCGCACCCAAATGGCCTTGAGTGGCCTGCGTGCCCAACTCAACCCCCATTTTTTATTCAATACCTTAACGTCCATTCAAGACCTGGTCAACCAGGAAAACAAATCCGCCGCCAACCGCTACTTCAACGAAATGGCGCAACTTTTGCGCTACGTGGTGGATGGTTCCGCAGAAGAGTACACCAGCCTGGCTGCTGAATTGGCGGCACTCGAAAAATACTGTTCCCTGGAAGCCCTGCGCACTCCCTTTAACTACCATTTTGACATCCGGCCTGAGATCGATCTGCAAAACATCGAAATCCCCACCATGCTCTTGCAACCTTTTGTAGAAAACGCCATCTTGCATGGCTTGCGGCCAAGCTCAATCCCCAAAGACCTCCAGATCAGCATCTGGCCAGAGGGCGAGTACCGAATTGGCATCTCCATCATCGACAATGGCATTGGCATTGACGCCGGGGAGGCGAGCCTTCAGCATAACACCCTAAAGCGCAGCCACCAAGGCATCAACACTACCCGCAAACGCATCGAGCTACTGAACATCGGCAAAAAACAAAAGATCACCCTCACCATTGCCGACCGCAGCCAGCTCAAAGCCAAGCAAAAGGGAACCCTTGTGCAACTGTCAATCCCGGTATAAACCTCGCCAACCCACGGATTTATCCGTGGGAGGCCACCCTAAAACCCAACCCATGAATTTATTCGTGGGGAACCCACCCACGACTTACCCGTGGGGAAACAAAAACCAATGATCCGAACCCTCCTCATCGACGACGAAGCCCACAACCACCGCGAGCTCTCCCGAGTCCTCGCTGAAACCTGCCCCCAAGTCCACATCCTCGGCCAAGCCTATAGCGCTGCAGAGGCCAAAACCCTGTACCAAACCCACACCCCAGACCTCCTATTCCTCGACATCGAAATGCCCGGCGGCAACGGCTTCCAATTCCTGGAATCCATCCAACCCGTGCGCGCCGAGGTCATTTTTGTCACCGCTTACGACAAGTACGCCATCCAGGCCATCAAGTTTGCCGCTCTGGACTACTTGCTCAAACCAGTCAATCCCAGTGAGTTAAAAGTGGCCGTAGAACGAGCCCAGCAAAAAATCCAGGCACGTTGGGGCAACCAACAACTGCAAGCCCTGCTCGACAACCTCCGCAACCCCCAGCAACAGCCCAAAATTGCCCTGCCATCCATTGATCGGGTCGACTTTGTGGAGCCCGATCAAATCATTCGTTGCCAGTCCGACAATACCTATACCCATGTGTTTTTGGAAGATGGCAGCAAATTGCTGATCTCCAAAACCCTGCGCGAGTTTACCACCCTGCTGGCTGAATATGGCTTTTTGCGCACCCACCAGTCGCATTTGGTCAACCGCAAGTACGTCCGC
>JAAFHQ010000718.1 GCA_013298445.1 Chitinophagales bacterium
TGTATACCGTCAAAGTATTTTGCTGCGGGAAAAACTGCGGAATCAGGTCAAAATGGAGACCTTCAAACGGGAAAAAACGGAAGAGCTCGGGCAAATGAAAATCCATTTTTTTACCAATATCTCGCATGAACTGCGTACCCCCTTGACCTTGCTGTTTTCTCCCCTGGAAGACCTGCTCAAACGCGAACAGACCGACCCTTCGACCCATGAGATGTACAGTCTGATGCACCGCAATGCCGAACGATTGAAGAGCATGATCGATCAATTGTTGGAGTTTCGCAAAATTGAGGAAGGCCTGATGCACCTGGAAGTAGTTGAAATGGACTTGGTCCGTTTTTTCAAAAATACCGCCATTGCTTTCCGCGATTTGGCGCGGCACCGCAACATCCAATTCAATTTTGTCACCAGCGTTGACGAACTGAGAGCCTGGGTGGACCGCGACCTACTGGAAAAGGTACTCTTCAATTTACTATCCAATGCCTTCAAATACAGCGACGATGGCGGGAACATTCAAATGAAACTGGAGTGTGATGGCAAACAGGTAATTTTCTCCCTCGAAGACGATGGGATCGGGATATCGACAGAAGAGCTACCCCATATTTTTGAACAGTTTTACCGGGCGCGTTCGAGCCAGCATGGCAGTAGACGGCAAGGTACCGGGATCGGCCTGGCCTTGGCCAAAAGTATTGTGGAGTTGCACAAAGGAACCATTGAGGCCTTCAGTATGATTCACCGGGGCTCGGTCTTTGTAGTGAAATTGCCGCTGGGTAAAGACCACTTCCCGGCAGAGGTCATCCGATTCAATTACCGCGATCCCGAGGATTCCGATCATTATCCTTACGATGAAAACGGCGTACTGCTTGAAACCCCACAGGAAGAAATCATCCAATCCGATAATCCATTGGTGCTGGTTGTAGAAGACAATGCCGACATCCGCACCTACATCCGCCGCAGCCTGCACCCCGATTACGAAGTGATCGAAGCAGAAAATGGCCAGGAAGGTTTGGAAAAAACCCGTAAATACATCCCTGACATCATCATCTCGGATGTGATCATGCCGGAAATGGACGGCTTTGAATTGTGCCGTACCGTAAAACAGGAGGAAGCAACGGCGCACATTCCGGTGATTTTGTTGTCGGCCCGCTCTTCCCAAATGTATCAGGTGGAAGGTTATGATACTGGTGCGGATGACTACATCAGCAAACCCTTCAGCATCGACCTCATGCAGGCGCGCATCCGCAACCTGCTCAACAACAGGGAACGCATCCAACGGCATTTTGACCAGGAGTTTGCCCGCAAACACGAAGTGGATATCTCTCCCGCCGAGCTCAGCATCAACCACCTCGACAAGCAGTTTTTGGAAAAATGCATCGCCCTGGTGGAAAAACACATCGAAAATCCCGACTACTCCGTGGAGCAAATGAGCCACGAGTTGCTGGTAAGCCGCATGCAACTCTACCGCAAAATCAAAGCCATCACGGGCGAATCGCCCAATCATTTTATCCGCACCATCCGGGTCAAACGGGCCGCGCAACTGCTGGAAAAAGGCTACTCGGTAGCAGAAACGACATATAAGGTCGGCTTCCAGGATTTGAAGTATTTCCGGGAGTGTTTTAAAAAGCAGTTTGGGATGAATCCCTCGGAGTTTGTGCAGCAGATTCCGAAGATTTCGAGTGGCTTGAATTGAGCGGCTGCCCTTCTAAGGTGTGCCTTCAGTGCCTAAGGTTTCTTAGGTGGTGAAAATCTTGCTTCGCAAGGAGCTTCTTTCACCACCTAAGAAACCTTAGGCACTGAAGGCACACCTAAGCGTAGATACGAGATGGGTTAAAAACACTTCCCACAGGAGAGTTCAGGACAGCAAGCACTATCGTTTTTGTTTACCTTTGAGGGCAACAAACAAAAGCAAGAAATGTCCACCACTACATTTAAACACGTAAGCTACCTCTGGGACGAAGCACATGCCGCATCCCTGGCAGGAAATGAGGTTGACCTGTTCATTTACCGCTCCAACCTGCTCGGAGCTGACCTGCGCCTCACCAATTACGCAGGCGGAAACACTTCGGTCAAAATTGACGAAACCGATCCCCTCACTGGCGAAAAAGTAGAAGTGATGTGGGTCAAAGGCTCGGGTGGAGACATTGGCACCTTGACCAAAGCGGGCTGCGCCAATCTCTATGTAGAAAAACTGCATACCCTCAAGCGCCGCTACCGTGGACTGGAATTTGAAGATGAAATGGTGGACTTGTTCAACTACTGCCTTTTTGATCCAAAATGTGCAACTCCTTCCATCGATACCCCCTTACATGGCCTTTTGCCTTACAAACACATCGACCACCTGCACCCCGATGCCCTGATCGCCCTGGCGGCCAGCAAAGACGGTGAAGCCATCATGCACGAAATCTGGGGCGATACCATGACCTGGATTCCCTGGCAGCGCCCCGGTTTTGACCTCGGTCTGCAACTGGAAGCAGCGATCAAAGCCAATCCAAACTTGCGCGGCTTGATTTTGGGTGGACATGGTTTGTTTACCTGGGGTGATACCGCTTATGAGTCCTATGTCAATACCCTGGAAGTGATCGAAGCGGCTTCCTTGTATTTGGAAAAAAATTATGGCAAAAAACGCCCAGTATTTGGTGGTGCCAAGTGGGAGGCTTACGCCCCGGCTGATCGCGCTGAAAAAGCCGCTGCGGTAATGCCAACCTTGCGGGGACTGGCTTCCAGCTATCGTCGGATGGTTGGCCATTTTACCGACGATGTCCGGGTGTTGGAGTTCATCAATTCCAATGATTTGGCGGTGTTGGCGCCACTGGGCACTAGCTGCCCCGACCACTTTTTGCGCACCAAAATCCGCCCCCTGGTACTGGATGTTCCAGCCGAAACTGCGGATTTAAAGGCGCACATCCTCCAGCAATTCGAAGCCTACCGCGCCGATTATGCTGCCTATTACGAGCGTTGCAAACACCCGAATAGCCCAGCCATGCGCGACCCCAATCCGGTGGTGATTTTGTACCCTGGCGTAGGGATGTTCACTTTTGCCAAAGACAAACAAACGGCCCGGGTAGCTGCCGAGTTTTACATCAACGCCATCAACGTGATGAAGGGGGCCGAAGCGGTATCCAAATACGTGGGGCTGGCCGAACAGGAAGCTTTCAACATCGAATACTGGTTGCTGGAAGAAGCCAAACTCCAGCGGATGCCCAAGCCTAAAGCTCTTTCGGCCAAAATCGCCTACATCACTGGTGGTACGGGTGGTATTGGTAAAGCCATTGCCGAAATCCTCATCCAGCAAGGTGTGGTCGCCGTAGTCGCTGACCGCGATCGCCTGGAAGAAACGGAAACCGAACTGAAGAAAAAATACGGCAAAGATTCCGCAGTAGCGGTTGCCATCGACGTAACCCAACCAGACGCCATTGCCGATTCGCTGCAAAAGACCATCCTGGCTTTCGGCGGGGTAGACATCATTGTGAACTGCGCAGGTTTATCGATCTCCAAACCGCTGGAAAATACCGAAATCAAAGATTGGGACATCCTGCAAGATGTATTGGTCAAAGGGCAATTCCTGGTAAGCCAGCAGGCCGTAGCCATTATGCGGGCCCAGGGCCTGGACGGGGACATTGTGAACATAGCCAGCAAAAATGGCCTCTTCGCCGGACCGAACAACGTAGCTTATGGTTCCGCCAAAGCCGCCCAATTGCACATGAGCCGCTTATTGGCCGCTGAATTGGGCAAAGACAAAATCCGGGTGAATACCGTGAATCCTGATGCGGTGTTGCGCGGCAGCAAAATTTGGGAAGGCGACTGGGCGGAAGGCCGCGCCAAAGCTTACGGCATCGCCGTCGAAGACCTGC
>JAAFHQ010000719.1 GCA_013298445.1 Chitinophagales bacterium
TTGCCCGGAAAAACACCCGTCGGGCGGGCAACGATCTCTCGTTTGCAACTCAATCGTTTTGGTGTGGTCAACTACCGTCGGGTATTGGTATTGGCAGGTGAACATCCTCCTCGCTAGGAAACCCAAACTTACCATTCGGAGCATAATATCCACCATTCGAAGGTGGAACCAACCGAAGGGAGCGGTTCAGCATTTATCCTCAAATTGCCTTTTATCTAAAAAAATGCTATGCGAATACTTTTTACTTTTTTGTCCATCATAACTAGCCTGCAACTTATCGGGCAAAATCGCTTGCATATTGACCACCTCTCTGTAGATGACGGACTTTCCCAGAACACGATATTGTCGATTGTCCAAGACAAAAAAGGCTTTATGTGGATGGGCACCGAAGATGGGCTTAACCGCTACGATGGCTATAAATTCACCCAATTCAGACATGAAGCCAATAACCCCAACAGTTTACCTAGTGGTTATGTTATTGACCTATGCCAAGACAAGGAGGGCTATTTATGGGTCTTATCATCACAGGGTGATGTGGCCAGGTTTAATCCAGCTACCAATCGTGCTGAAACCTTCCGGTTTCAGCCCAAAAATGAACAAAATTTGTCTTATAGCCCCTCATGGTGCCTTCACCATAACCGCTTGGGGCAATTGTGGATTGGTACGGATAATGGCTTGAATTTATTTCTACCTCAGACAAAATCTTTCAAGCGATTTTTATACGATAGCACCCACTACAGAACACAAAAAGGCATCCAAGTATTGGCCATATTCACTGATGCGGAGGGAGTGTTGTGGGTTGGAACCAATCGTGGCTTGGGGAAATTGGACATTAAAACCGGCATTTTTACAAAAGTCCAGTTGATCCCAAACAGCAAATCTGAAGAAAAAATCAAAACCATTTATCAAGATAAAAACAAAACCATTTGGGTAGGCACCGCTACAAAAGGTTTATTTGAACTATTGCCAGATAAAAAAACCTTTAAATCTTATACTTTCAATCCTAAGGATATAAGTTCAATCAGTGACAATTCGATCAATAGCGTTTTGGAAGACAATCACCTCCAGTTGTGGGTGGCCACAACAAATGGGGTTAATATTTTAAACCGAAAGACTGGAGTATTTCAGCGCTTTTATCATGTTCCAGGGGATAAAAATAGTCTGAAGACGAATCGTATAACCAGCATTTATAAAGACAAAGAAGGAATCATCTGGTTTACTGGATCAAGTCTTGGACGATACAACCCTCGCCGAAAATATGTAGAACTATTTTACCAGATACCTAATGATGAAAATAGTTTGAACTCTCCTTCAGCATTTTCTTTTGCAGAAGATGAAACAGGCAATATTTGGGTTGCTGGTGGAGGTATCCATGTTCTAAATAGAAAAACAGGCAATTTCAGCCATCATATTAAGCATCTTACGGATGCCAACAGCATGCTGAATAATTCCATTAATTACATAATCTTTGATGAAAAAGCAAGGCTTTGGGGAAGAACTGGTCATGGCATCATTTGTTTCGATAAAAAGACCGGAAAACTTACGCATTACCTACATGACCCCAAGAACGCCAATAGTTTGAGTGCCAATGGAGGGTTTTCAACCATTTGTCAAGATACCGTGGGGCGTTTTTGGTTTGGGACAAATCACGGCCTAAACTATTTCGAAGAAAAAATAAATCGTTTTACCCACTATTTCACTAAGCCAAATGATCCGAAAAGTATCAGCAACAACTACATTACTAAAATTTATAAAGATAGCCATAATGATGTATGGGTGGGTACAGCAAATGGTTTAAACAGATGGAACCGCAAAACCAATACCTTTACTCGCTTTTTGGCAAATCCTAAGGATCATAATGGCATTATTAATAAGCTAATTTATTGTATAACAGAGGATAAAAATGGCAATATTTGGATTGGAGGCCCCAATGGTATGAGCCGCTACAATCCCAAAACCAATCAATTTCAAAATTATACAGTACAATCCGGCTTACCCAATAATGTGGTGTATGGTATAATACCTGATGAAAAAAATCGCTTATGGATCAGCACAAATCGAGGTATAGCCGCTTTAAATCTTACTGACAATACATTTCGATATTTTGGGCCTTCAGATGGTCTACAGTCATGGGAATTCAATGGATATTCCTATTTTAAAAGCCAACAAACTGGCGAGTTGTTTTTTGGGGGTGTTGCAGGATTTAATATTCTTCATCCAGATAGTATAGGCTCTAACCCTTACATTTCACCTGTCTCTATTACTTCCTTACGTCGATACATCCAGGAAGGTCCGAGTATAAAAGAAATTGAAACAGAAAACATTGTCAATTTACAGCATATTTCTTTACCACACAATGCGGGGCAATTGACTTTTGAATTTGCAGCCTTGAGTTTTAGCAATCCGTCTAAAAACCAATATACCTATCAATTAAAAGGTTACAATGACCAATGGATACCTTTGGTGATAAAACGAGAAGTTACCTTTGCTGGTTTGCCTCCTGGGGACTATACTTTGCGGATTAAAGGGTCAAACGGGGATGGAGTTTGGAATGATACCCCTACCGAATTGGGTATTACTATCTTACCCCCCTGGTGGCATACGTGGTGGGCGTATTTGCTGTATTTAGGCCTGTTTGCTTTTGCTTTAAACAGGTACATTCATTATCGCTCTAACAAACTAAAATCGGAAAATATAAAATTGGAGGAAAAGATAACTCAACGTACTGATGAATTGGAACAATCGCTTAGCGATTTAAAATCCACCCAAATCCAACTCATCCAATTCCAAAAACAGGAAGCGCTGCGTATGCAGGAATTGGACGAATTCAAAAATCGCTTTTTCACCAATATCACGCACGAATTCAGAACGCCGCTCACGGTGATTCTGGGCATGAGTGAGCACTTACTGAGTGACGGGGTGACTCGGAGTCACCCCGTCACTATCGCTCAGCCCATTGGCCTGATCAAACGCAACGGCGAAAATCTTCTGCGGCTCGTCAGCCAAATCCTCGATCTGACCAAATTGGAGTCGAATACCCTGAAAATGAACTACATTCAGGGCGATATCTTAGCGTATACCCGCTATATCGCCGAGAGCCTCCATTCCTTGGCCAACGCCCAAAACCTGATGCTTCGCGTAGAAAGCAATCAGGGGCAGATCGTGATGGACTACGACCCGGAGCGGTTTTTACACATCATCCATAACCTCTTGTCCAATGCCATCAAATTTACACCTTCCGGCGGCAAGGTGGTTTTACGCTTGACGGTTGACGACGGGCAACAGAGGGGATCGTCGTCAACCATCAACCGTCAACCGTCCGCTATGATAAGGGTCACCGACACCGGCGCAGGTATTCCGCTGGAAGAACTGCCACATATCTTCGAGCGTTTTTTTCAGGCCAAAAACCAGGATCATACCAAGGTGGGTGGATCAGGTATCGGTTTGTCACTAACCCGCGAATTGGTGAAAGCCTTAGGCGGTGAAATATCAGTGGAAAGCACGCTTGGTGTGGGTACCACGTTTTTTGTAAAATTGCCGATCACGAACAACAGCGCTTTCGCAGAAAAAGAAACAGGCTCCGGATCGCGTAGTGTCGACGTGACGCGCAGTCACGCCGACACGATGGTGCAAAGCCGCTCCTTCGCTAATGCGCCAACGATCCTTTTGATCGAAGACAACTCCGATGTGGTAGAATACCTGATTGCCTGCCTGCCTGACCATTACGCGCTCGACTTCGCCTACAATGGTCAGGCGGGTATCGAAAAAGCACTCGAAAATATACCCGACCTCATTGTGAGCGACGTGATGATGCCCCTTAAAGATGGCTTTGAAGTGCTGGA
>JAAFHQ010000072.1 GCA_013298445.1 Chitinophagales bacterium
AGCAAATACACATGGCGCAAAAAATGGTAAGAGCGGTGTTGTTCCTGTAAAGGGGCCAATTGCTCGTAGTAGGCTCTGGCCGGGGAGGGCTCAGCTGAGACGTTTTGATCGAACAAATGACTGTATACCAAACGGATGTACAAATCCTCAGCCAGATTTTCACTTTGCCAAAGCTGCACGTATTGGGTGTGCAATTCATCGTAATACTTCAGTTTTCGGGCATCCGGCTGGCGAGTGGAATAATAAAGGCGTAGAATTTTACTGATGTTCACCAACAATTCGGAAAACTGGTAGTATTCCGCCCGTTTGAAAATTTTAAGCGCAAGGTCCACCGCTATTTTGCTGGCGCCCCGGTTGAGCAGAATTTTTACTGCTGCCCATTCTTTGCAACAACTGATGTAAGCACGGTCCCAATCCGAATAACCAGCTTGTTTGACATCGATGAAAAATAGTGCATTGACCAGGCGGTTTTTGAGCTGGTTTTTGAGTTTGCGGTAGGCATGATCATTAGGTGCGGCACTGAAATAGTACTGGGCAGCCTCTTCATCCGTGCAAAATTCACGCGAAGCAATTTTGACATAAAGACTGTTGACCATTGAAACCCTACCTTGCTCGGCCTGCCCCAGCAATTCAATGGATTTGAGTTTGTTGCGGCTGACCAGATCAACCAAATCCTGAATAATTTCCATAATACCCTCAATGTTGAACGAACGAAGAAATGCCTGTTTGCAAACAGGTTGAGTGCAAATGGAAATTGTTTAAAAGGTTGCAGTAGGAAATGGTAATAAAGGCAAGCAATGGATAAATACTTGGTCCAAATATGCTGCCTTTTTTTGAAAGAAGCAATATAGAGGGCAAAAAAAAAGCCCATCTAAGATGAGCCCGAACTTGCCTTACATAGAAACTATTATTTACACTACCTTTCCTAATTGCTGGATTTTCAATGAAATAAGCCGCTGGTTAAAGCAGGGGAGAGGGCTTCTCTGATTTCCCTCCCCCGGTCTTGCTAATCACCCTTAGTTAACAATGATCCTCTTTTATCAAAAATCATAGGTCAAAGATAGCGGGACCCGGAGTGCCACACAGTACCAGAAAGACGTGCTAAGTTCCAACGCAGAATTGCGGAGAAATTCAATTGGAAGGTTTGTAATTTTTTGATAAACAATGTGTAATGAAAGGATTCGAATTGTAGAGACGCACGGCCGTGCGTCTCTACAGTGCGTTGCCCTCAATTTTTAATGCGCTCAGATTATTTTTTAATTGTCCCCAGCTTATTTAAAAACGGATAGGAGAAAACCACCGCCATAATCACCGCCGCACCCCAATAAAAAGTAGAGCTGACTTCTTTGTCTTCGTTCAGCAAAAGCCAGGCGAGCACAATGGCATAAACCGGCTCCAGATTCATGGTTAAGTTGGAGGTGAAAGCGGAAAGATGTTTTAATGCATTCAAAGACAGGACGTAAGCAAAGGTTGTGCACAACAAGGCCAATACCAATAAATAAACCCAATCACTCCAATGCGGAGGTATCATGACTGGAAAACCCGCACTGCTCAAGCCCGAACCAATAATCACCAATCCCAAAAACAAACAGGCGCTGCTCAATTCCACAAAAGTGATGCTCATGGCATCGAGGTTTGCCACCTGGGACTTGTTCAAAATGGCAAATAACGCCGCCAACAATGCCGCGATGACCCCCACTACCAGGCCATCCACCATCGAAAAATCGATGCCATTGACTACCAAAGCCATCCCGGGAATGATCAACAAACCCAGGCCAAGTTCGAGGAAATTGAATTTTTTCTTCAAAATCAAGGGCTCCAAAATGGCTGAAAAAAGAGAAGTAGAACCCATTGCCAGTACCCCAACCGAAGAATTTGACAATTTGATCGCGCCATAAAAAGCCAACCAGTGCAAACCCACGATGGTACCAATGCCCACCAAAACCAGCAATTGCCGTCGCGGCAGGGTCTTCAGCAGCTTGAATACATTGATCAGCAACATCAAACTCAGAGATGTAATCAACACCCGCCACCATACCAGTACCAGGGCGCTCAATTGAATCATTTTACCCAAAATGGCCGTAAGGCCAAAGAGCAAAACTGCCAAATGCAGTTGTAGATACGCTTTTTGTGCTGTTGTCATTGAACTATTCTACTGGTTTGTTTATTTAGGTAGGCAAGATAAAATCATTTTTTACCAATAAGTGCGAGACCACATTGATTAATTGCGATCTGGCACTAATCATTAATTCAGATAACCATGTTACAAGTTGGTGATCAGGCTCCAGCCTTTACGCTGTTTTCCAGTGACAAAAAAGAAGTGAAGTTGGAAGACTTTCAAGGACAAAATGTCGTTTTGTTGTTTTTCCCTCTGGCGTTTACCAGTGTATGTACCGCTGAATTGTGCAACATGCGTGACGACATTGCCTTTTATCAGGGACTGAATGCCCAGATTCTGGGCCTCTCGGTGGATTCTGTTTACACTTTGGCAAAATTCAAAGAAGAGCAACATTTGAATTTTCCACTGCTGTCTGATTTTAACAAAACGATTTCGACCGCCTATGGCGCCTTGTACCCCAAATTTGGTTTTGGAATGGAAGGTGTTTCCAAACGCGCCGCTTTTGTAATTGATGGCAATGGAACAATCCAATACGCCGAAGTGTTGGAAAATGCGGGAGAAATGCCGAATTTTGCCAATGTAAAAGCAGCCTTAGGGCGATAAAAAAATAAAATGTTCATTTTGCCAAAGGATTAGATAAGTAAACGTTTCATTTCAAGTGTCTTATCTAATCCTTTAGCTCGAAAAAAATGAACATTTATTTTTGCCCACTATTTTGGCTGTTCTTAATTAATTGCTAGTGGCAACTGACTGTTTTGACCAGTTTTTGAGCTGGTCAAAACAGTACACATTAAACTAGTATTCATTCAAAAAACAATGATCACCGCGTACAATCCTGAGGTTGAAGAATTAGAAGAAGTATTGGTAGAAGACGAGATCGATGAGCTATTGGGCCACCATTCGCGTCTGATTGTGTACAACGATGACCACAACACTTTTGAATGGGTCATTCAGTGTTTTGTAGAAGTATTGGAACATGCCCAGGATCAGGCCGAACAGTTGGCCTTAATCATCCACTTTAAAGGAAAAGCAACAGTCAAAACTGCTCCCAAAAAAGAATTGAAGCCCAAAAAAGACGCTTTGATTGATCGAGGGCTTTCGGCAGTCATTGAAGATTAAATTTTTGAATCTATTTTCGAGCAAACCATTCAAATCTTACGGCAAGCGCGCTCCATCGTTTTGCCAAACAAATTTAAAAGCCTATTTTTGCGTTTAAGCAAAAAAAGCTTAGTCTAAATCCCTCAAATTAATGGTTTGCAGAAATTTTATTTTGTCACCTAGCGCATAAGTATAAATGGAATACCCTACCATTAAGGACGGTAAATACACATATATTGAAACCCAGGGCGGAGAAGAAACCCTCATCCTGCTGCATGGCCTTTTTGGCGCTTTGAGCAATTTTGAAGGGATAATTGCTGCCTTTGGCCAGTCTTACAATGTGGTGATCCCAATTTTACCCATGTTTGAATTGCCCATCCGGGAAGTATCTGTGATGGGGCTGGTGGATCATCTTGCCGATTTTATCAAAGACAAAGGCTATCACAAAGTGCACCTGTTGGGCAACTCTCTGGGTGGGCATATTGCGCTGTTGTACACCCTAGGGCATCAGGAAAAAATCGCTTCCTTGATTTTGACGGGTAGTTCCGGGTTGTTTGAAAGTGCTATGGGCAATAGTTTTCCCAAACGTGGTGACTACGAATACATCAAGAAAAAAACCCAGGACACCTTCTACGATCCGACCATTGCCTCCAATGAACTGATCGATGAAGTATACAGCATCGTCAACGACCGCAACCGGGCCATCAGAGTAATTGCTACTTCCAAATCGGCAGTGCGGCACAACCTCGGTGATAAGTTGCACAACATTAAAGTACCTACTCTGCTCATCTGGGGCCGCCAGGATCAGGTGACTCCCGCATTTGTAGGTGAGAAGTTTCACGAAATGATCCCACAGTCACGGCTGCACCTGATCGAATTTTGTGGTCACGCACCCATGATGGAGAAAAAAGAAGAATTCAACCGCCATCTATCGGCTTTCCTTCAGGAGGTATCTGGTTTGGTGCCGGCAAGCAAATAGATAAAAGTTGAGGAGTTGAGGAGTTGAGAAGTTTAGGCTACCGCAGCGACTTAGACGCTACCGTTCTAAACTCCTCAACTTCTAAACTCCTCAACCCTTTTATCCCCCACAGCGGGTGATTTTGTTACAAACTATCATTCTTATTTTTCGCGGAAAAAATTGAACATAGCATGAAAAAAATCTTGTGGTTGTTGTGCATCACCTTGTTTGTGGGCGCGTGCTCAACCCAGAAACCTGTCACGACTAAAACTGAACCTGCCCAGGAATTGATTGCCGAGGTGGATCTGGATACCCTGGATATTGAGTCCATGGTGGACGAAGGAGAGGGAGAAGGAGAAGAAAATGTTGAAGTAGAAACAACTTTATCCCCCTATAGCCCCACTGCCAAGCGGGTGAATGACCTGCTGCACACCAAAATTGATGTGCGTTTTGATTGGGCCAAAGAAGAAGTATACGGCAAGGTAACCCTGCGCCTCAAACCCTTCTTTAATCCCACTTCCACCCTGACCCTAGACGCCAAGGGTATGGAGTTTAAAAAAGTGCAATTCGCTGGCAAAGACCAACAATTGTCATACAAATACGAAGACAATCAGCAGATTGTAATCCAGCTGGGGCGCTCCTTCAACCGCAACGAAGAATACAGCATCTACATCGAATACACCGCCCGCCCCAAAGCCGACGGTGGTAGTGATGCCATCACTTCCAACCAGGGTTTGTTTTTCATCAACCCTCGCAACGAAGAATTGGGCAAACCCCAACAAATCTGGACCCAAGGCGAAACCGAATGGAACTCCCGCTGGTTCCCCACCATCGACCGCCCTAACGAGCGTTGCACCCAGGAGTTGTCTGTTACTGTAGAGCAAAAATTCAAAACCCTTTCTAATGGTATTTTGACTACCTCTACCAATAACCCAGATGGTACCCGTACCGACTACTGGAAAATGGACCTGCCCCATGCACCCTACCTGTTTATGCTGGCAGTAGGTGATTTTGCAGTGGTAAAAGACAAATGGCGCAACATCGAAGTAGCCTACTACGTGGAGCCTGAATACGAAGCAGATGCCCGCGATATTTTTGCCCACACCCCGGAGATGTTGGAGTTTTTCTCGAACAAATTGGGTGTGAATTATCCCTGGCCCAAGTTTTCCCAAATCATTGTGCGCGACTACGTGTCGGGGGCGATGGAAAACACCACGGCGGTCGTTTTTGGCGACTTCATCCAAAAACACAAATGGGAACTCATCGACGATTCCAATGATAAAATCGTTGCCCACGAAATGTTCCACCACTGGTTTGGTGACTACGTGACGAGCGAAAGCTGGCCCAACCTGACCATGAATGAAGGTTTTGCCAACTACTCTGAATACCTCTGGTTTGAACACAAATACGGCTCCGATTTTGCCGATCACCACCTGCTCACCGAGCAAGGAGGTTACATCGGTTCAGCGGCGGGTGGCGTTCACCCCTTGATTCATTTTGGAGTCAGAGACAAAGACGACATGTTCGATGCGCACAGCTACAATAAAGGCGGTGCGACCTTGCACATGTTGCGCACTTATCTGGGTGACGAGGTGTTTTTTACTGCCCTAAAAAACTACCTGACGCAAAACGCCTTCAAAGCGGTAGAAGCACACAACCTCCGCCTGGCTATGGAAGAAGTGAGTGGAGAAGACCTCAACTGGTTTTTCAACCAATGGTATTTTGCCTCGGGCCACCCCAAATTGAACATCGAATACAGCTACGATGAAGCTGCCAAAGAGGCAGTAGTACAAGTGAGCCAAACCCAGAGTGAAAAAGGGGTTCCAGGAGTATTTGTTATCCCTGTTGGCGTGGATGTATACGCCAATGGCCGCAGCACCCGCCACGACATTCGGGTAGACCAGCGGGAACAAACCTTCCGCTTCCCAGCCAGGAGCAAACCTGACTTGATCAATTTTGATGCAGACCGGGCACTTTTGGCGGAAATTGAAGACAATAAAACCGAGGAAGAATTGGTCTTCCAATTCAAAAACGCACCCAAGTTCATGGACCGCAACGAGGCCATCGAACGCTTGATCGGCCTGGAAAGTGAGCAAGTTCAAGGTTTATTGAACACAGCATTGAACGATCGTTTTTACTACATTCGCTCTATTGCACTGGACAATTTGCCCGAAGAGATCAGCCCGGAGCTGATGACCAAATTGCGCGACCTGGCTCAGAATGACAAACACTCTGAGGTCCGCTCCAAAGCCCTGTCCGCATTGGCTGATACTGGAGATCCTCAAACTTTGGCAGTGGCTAAAGCCGCCTTTGAAAAAGAACAGGCTCCGAGTGTACGGGCCAGCGCCTTGGGGATCATTTATCAGGAAAACGAAGAAGAAGGTTTGGCTCTGGCCGAAAAACTGGGTGAAACAGCGAAAGGCCCACTCCTCGAAGCCATTGCCGGCATTTATACCGACAAAGGTGACGCCAAATACCTGCCATTTTTTGAAAAACGCCTGAAGGATGTAGACGGCTTCACCGCTATTTCTTTCTTCGAAAGTTATCAGATTTTGGCTTCTGGTGGTGATCAGGCAACCATTGACAAAACCATCGAGACCCTGAAAAATTTTGGCACGAGCAGCGACCCATCACTGTGGCGCAAATTTGGGGCGGTAAAAGCCTTGAATGACTTGCGCAACGATTTTCGGGTGAAAGCGCGTAGCGCCTCAGGGACGGATAAAACCACCTTGTCAAGCACAGCTGATCGCATCACCAAAATAATTGATGACATCAAAAGCAAAGAAACCAACGCTGAATTGAAATCTGTTTATGACCAATTGCCTGTGATAAAATAATTTTCAACCAGCTTTTGGATTTTTTTGTTGTCTATTTAGCAAGGAACGTGTGGAGATTTGGTTTTCACACGTTCCTTTCGTTATATTGTAGCGTTAATTAGTTGACTTTAAGTGAGGGATTTATGGCAATGCAAGACAATTACCGACTGTTGATTGAAAAGCTCGACGCTTTCATTCGCAAATATTATGTCAACAAGCTGATTCGTGGCGCGTTGTACAGCGTGGGCACGATCCTGGGCTTATTCCTGATCGCAGCGGTATTGGAGTATTTTTATTACTTCGATACCACCGGGCGAAAAATCCTGTTTTATTCCTTTTTGGGCATCAGCGGCCTTGCCTTAGGCAATTGGGTTATCGATCCCCTCTTGCGTTATTTTCACCTGGGGCGGGTCATCAGCCACGAGAAAGCAGCCTCCATCATTGGGGAACATTTCACCAATGTCAAGGACAAACTGCTCAACATCCTCCAACTCAATCAGCAAGCGAGCCAGGCTGATCAAAAAGACCTGATCCTCGCCAGCATCAACCAAAAGTCGGAGGAAATCAAACCCGTTCCCTTCCAGGCTGCCATCAACCTCGCTCAAAACCGCAAGTACCTGCGTTATGCATTGCCCCCCCTCTTGGTGCTTTTGGTCTTGTTGTTTGCCGCTCCTTCCGTTATTCGCGATAGTACCCAACGTTTGATCCACAATGGCAAAGAGTTTTTGCGCCCCGCGCCATTTGCGTTCAAGTTGGATGAAAAAAAACTGACTGTAGTCCAATACGAAGACTACGATCTGCAAATAAAAGTGGATGGTGCAATTCTGCCCAATGACGTGTTCATCGTAGTCGACGACTATGAATACCGCATGAGCAAAACCAGCCCCAATGAGTTTAGCTACCGCTTCAATAAAGTGGAAAAAGACGTGCGCTTTACTTTGCGTGGTGGTGGCGTCGATTCACGGAATTACTTGCTTGCGGTACTCAAAAAGCCGAACATCCGCGATTTCCAGGTCAAACTCAATTACCCGGATTACATCGGTCGTACGGATGAGGTCTTGCAAAGCATCGGCGATCTGGTACTGCCAGTAGGTACGCAGGTGCAATGGATTTTCAACACCGAATCAACAGAGGCCATCAAAATGCGTTTTTCGCGCAACAACAAGACCCAATTGGCTACCCGCCAGGGTGATGACCTGTTTTTGTTTGGCAAAAAAGCGATGTTGGACGAAACTTACAAACTGATCGTTTCCAATGCGGCCCTGCCCAAAGGAGACTCGGTGACCTATTCCATGACCATCATCCCCGATCAATACCCCGAAATCCGGGCCCAATCTTTTGAAGACAGCACCAATGCCAATGCCAAATATTTTGCGGGTGAGGCCAGTGATGATTACGGTTTGCGCGTGCTCAGCTTCAACTACCGCATCCGCAAAGCCAAAAGTGACCCGGGTCAATTGCAATCCATCACCATCCAACGCCCGGAAGGAAAAAGTACCACTTTTGACTACTCCTTCGACGCCATGGAACTGGGCCTGAAACCCGGCGATGAACTGAGCTATTACTTTGAAATCAAAGACAACGATGCGGTCAACGGCAGCAAAGCTGCGCGTACAGGCGTAATGGTGTTCTCCATGCCTACCCTGGAGGAAATGGAAAAACGCGCCGAGCAAAACGACGATAAAATCAAGGATAACCTGAAAGATGCTTTGGCCGAAGCCAAAAAACTACAGGAAGAAATTCGCCGTTTGCAGGAAAAACTCTTGCAGGAAAAAGACATCAACTGGCAGACCCGCAAGCAATTGGAAAAACTGCTGGAGCGCCAAAAAGACCTGGAAAAACAAATCAAAGAAGCCCAAAAAGCTTTTGAAGAAAACAAGAAAAACCAGGAACAGCTAGGCGAAACGCCTGAAGAAACCAAGGAAAAGCAGGAAATGCTGGAACAACTCATGGAATCCCTGGAAGACCCAGAGATGAAAGAGCTCATGGAAAAAATCGAAAAACTCATGCAGGAAATGGAGAAAGACCAGGCCCTGGAAATGATGGAAGAGATGAAAGACCGCAATGAGCAGCGTGAGAATGAGTTGGAACGGATGGAAGAGCTGTTCAAACAACTGGAACTGGAACAGGAAATCAACAAGGCCGCCGACAAGCTGGAGGAAATGGCCAAAAAGCAGGAAGAACTGAGTGAAAAAACCGAAGAGAAAAAAGAATCCAACGAACAACTCGAAAAAAAGCAGGAAGAGCTAACCAAAGAGTTGGAAGACCTGGAGAAAAAAATGGAGGACATCGAGAAGAAAAACGAAGAACTCGAAAATCCTCAAAAAATGGATGACCCCAAAGAAGGCATGGAGGACATCAAAGAAGACATGAAGGACAGTGAAAAACAACTGGAGCAAAACCAGAACAGCAAGTCCTCCAAGTCACAAAAGAGCGCGGCCCAAAAGATGAAAAACAAGGCCAACAAAATGCGCTCCCAAATGCAGTCGAACCAAATGGAGCAAATGCAGGAGGACGTGAAAATGTTGCGCCAATTGCTCGAAAACCTGGTAGGCTTGTCCTTTGACGAAGAAGACTTGATCAATGGCTTGAAAAAAACCGAGATCAATACGCCACGCTACGTTCAGCAGGTGCAGCGCCAATTCAAAATCAAGGACGACTTCCGCGTAGCCGAAGATACCCTCAACGCCCTGAGTAAAAGGGTGTATCAAATCGAGTCTTTCGTGACCGAAAAAGTAGGCGAGATCAAAACCAACATGCGCGAAAGCATCGAACTGCTGGAAGAGCGTGAAAAAGGGATGGCCGCCGACCGCCAGCAGCGCACCATGAAGGGCCTCAACGACCTGGCGCTGATGCTCAGCGAGGTGCTCAACAACATGCAACAACAAATGTCGGGTATGATGTCCGGTAGTCAATCTTGCCCCAATCCGGGCAAGCAAAATCCGGGACAAGGCAAGCAGGGCAATACCCCCAAGGATAAAATGTCACCCGGGCAGGAAGGACTCAACAAGGAGATGCAAAATGCCCGTGATAAAATGAACCAGAAGGATGGGCAGGGTGGCCCCAATGCCAAGGATTTTGCCCAAATGGCCGCCAAACAAGCAGCCATCCGCAAAGCCTTAGAGAAGCAACAGCGCAAATTGCAGCAGCAAGGCAAAGGCAGCAAAGAGATCCAAGACATCCTGGACCAGATGGACAAAACCGAAACCGAACTGGTCAATAAAAAACTGAGCAACGAAACCCTCAAGCGCCAGCAAGACATCCTCACGCGCCTGCTCGAACACGAAAAAGCCGAGCGTGAACGCGAATTGGATGAAAAGCGCAAATCAGATTCCGCCCAGGATTACCAGCGTAAATCGCCACCAGCCCTGGAGGAATACCTGAAAAAACGCCGCTCGGAGGTAGAGACTTATAAAACGGTTTCTCCAGCACTGAAGCCTTATTACAAGTCTTTGGTGGAAGAGTATTTTAAGACACTGAAGGGGGAGTAAGCTCTTTTCGTTTTAATAAAAAAAGCGCATAAGCAGTCAACCTGAACTTATGCGCTTTTTTTATGTCACGTATAAACATCAAACCGAGGCTGCAAAACCTACGGTATCCCGATAATATTGGGTGGTGTGCAGGTACATAAAAGCTTGGGTTAAACCTGAGTTTTTTGCGCCGCCCGTAGCGCCAACACTTCTTTTTCCAGGGATTCAAGATACGCCTGTTGGGGAGCAAATGCTTCCTGAATTTCAGCTAATGTATACCGGGGTGTAATGTGCTGGGGACAATTCCAGTCGTAGGCCTGGATGTGGAACAAGATCATACGCTCTGGTCGGTGTGGGTAATCCGTAGGGTCCAATTGCTGAAACAACGCAGGGTCATCTTTGAGTTCAACAATACTGGCATCGGCATACAATTTTAATCGGGCTTGCCGGGGGTAGTCCACCATGATGAGGGAAACCTGGGGCTGCGTTTGTAAGTTACCCACTGAAATGTATTGCTTGTTGCCTTCAAAATCGACTATTCCCAGGGTATTGGCATCCAAAACCTTGATGAAACCGGCTGGGCCACCTCGGTGCTGGATGTAAGGGTAGCCATTCTCACCAATACTGGCCAAGTAAAAATTGTCCCGTTCGGTGATGAACCCAATTTCCTGCTCGGACAGCCCATCACCGTGCCGGGATTGTTCCATCCGGGCATAGGTTCGGCGGCTACCATGTGCTTCTTGCAGGGCTTTTACGGCATCCGTAAAGGCCAGGGTCGCATAGTTTTGTGCCATGACATTTTTTAATAAATGTAACGCTTGGGTCAAAGTGCAAGTTTACTCCTTGCTACTTTTGACCAAAGCAGGAGATTTTAACAATGGTGAGATTTTGTGCCCGCAACCAGCGGCATAGCCGCGTAACGGCGATAGTAAAGGGAACGAAGATAGGTTTTTTAAGGTGCGTAGCACCGAAACCACACGCACTGTTCCGGTGCTACGCACCTTAAATGTAATGTCTGGACTAAGGGCTACAGACGTTTCGCGGCTATGCCGCTGGTCGGATCAGCCTGGGCAATAACATTTTTACCCCAAAATCCCCCCAAACACGTCCCGGATCGCTGCCAGATCTTTTACATGCGCCTTCACCGCATCCATCGTATGCGGCGACTTATCCTCCACACATTGCTCAATCACCAGATGCGGCTGCAATTTTAATTTCTTTAACTCAGCAGCAAAGCGACGATAATCAATGTCCCCATCGCCAAACGTTTCCGACCAAACCCCATTGACCGACTGGCGGATGTGCAGTTCGACCACTCGTTTGCCATACAATTTCAGCACATCGAACACTGCCAGTTGCGAGTTTTGTGAACCCCGGTACACCCAGTGCACATCAAAGCAGAAGGACATATTCAGCGGTGAGGTATTCAGCAGCATGTGGTGGAATTCGCGGGCACCCGCTTTCATTTCCACATCGTGGGTATGGTAGGCCAGGGTGATGCCTTTTTGCCGCAGGGCGGCCCCCAGTTTATCCAGGCTAGCCGCTTGTAATTTTAGTTCTTCGTCAGATTTTACCTCATCGCCACCCCAACGAATGGGCGTCGGATTGGTCACCATGATTTTCGTGCCCAGTTTTTTGACCTCATCGGCGATGGCCAAAACCGTGGCGATGGACTTGGCCGCTTCATCCGCCTTGTGCAAAACACTGTTGACGTAAACGGAAGGCATGGCGATTTGGTGCTTTTTGAGCACCGGGCCTAATTTGATCACCTCGTCCACACTGTTGAAACTGGGTTCGTAAGCCTTCAAACCCGTTTTGGCAAAATCGGCCATGCAAGCGTCCAGGTCTTCGCCCCAGTTTTTATTGTCGCGCCCATAAAAGGTGTACCAGTTGTAGGAATTGGCGGAAATGGGAGTGGGGTAGGAGGCAAATACCTCCGATTGGGTAGAACTCAATACTGTAGCGGCAGAAGCTCCGGCTACAAGGTTGAGAAATTGGCGGCGATTGGGTGTCATGGCTGTGCGATTTGATTTTGCTCATCTAATGTAGGAAAAATTGCACAATCGTGGACTACCTCTAAAACCAAAACGAATAAAATTAGCACGAAGGAAAAAAAGAGGACTCAAAGGGCACAAAGCAAAGCGCTGTCAACGTCTAACTTTGTGTCCTTTGAGTCCTCTTTTTTTTCTCTGTGTTTAAAAAATGCCGCTTTGGCAATCTTTAAAACCAGCGATAACTCTGCTACAACTTAATCGTAAAAGTCTTTCCATTCAGGGTCAACACTGCGACGTTGTCACAAGTCCCATCGCCGTAATCCACCTGAATGTCTTTGCCATTCAACTTCAGCAGTCCCAGGCCTTTGCTCACCCAGTAGCAATTATTAGCCTTCACCAGCGGCTGATCGATGTTCCAGGTGACCACCTCGTTGTTGGGGAAAAGCACGTCGATATTGCCAGTTACATCGTACACGTCATCGCTCCAGTCCCACCACGTAGCATGGCCACGGGTTT
>JAAFHQ010000720.1 GCA_013298445.1 Chitinophagales bacterium
TATCCTACTTTACATTGGGAGCTGACTTTGCACATTGGAACCTTACTGCAACGTGAATATTTACACCCCAACTTGACCTCAGTTGGAAACCTCCTGGAGCTGGTTCGTTTACCCTGGTTCGTGGATGGGCGTATACCTGACCAGGCGCGAGATGAGTTGGTACAGTGGTTGGAAGCTACTGGTGAAGAAATGCCTATTCGTAGTCTTTTGCTGGAGTCTCTCGACCGAGCGCCAGCTCCCCCAGATGGTTCCGTAGCCTATTCTGACTATCGTATGCAGTTGGTATTCAATCAGTGGATGTTAGAACAGGATTCAGCTAAAAAGGCTGAACTAGAGAATGAGTTCTTATTTTATCTTGAAGCAGGTAAAGTGGCAGAGTTTGTGACTTTGAAACGCCTAGATCGTGCCGCAAGACGTACAGAATTTGAGGTACCAGAGCGTTGGCGAATAAAAATGCTTCAAGATCAATGGGAAGAAAAAACTGAGTCAAAAACTGTAAATCAAGAATCTAATTTGTTTGTTGAAGATTCAAAGGCTTCGACATTTTTCTTACGAGACAAAATAAGTGGAGATGAACTTGTATCAGAATCTTCATTTCAGGAAGCTCCCACTTTTCCTAAATTAGATGTCAAAAAATACTGGTATAGTCACGCGCTACGTTCCGCTCAATTAAAAAATATGATAGCTCGTCTACCTGACTCGTTACAAATATTGAGCAAACCTGGCTGGGGTAGCCATCGCTTTATTGAAGATTTGGAGGCCTGTGGTATTTTGGAGGAAATACAGGTCATTAGCATAAAACTCTCGGATTTTATCAAAAGTTACCCCGATTTTTTGGCGATAGTGGCCTCCAAACTCAGAGTGTCTGCCCAACCCGGTGAGGATTTGATTGAAATCATCCGTAACAGCGCCCGCCTCCACCAAAAGCCCGTACTCTTTGTGCTCGAAAACGTTGATGATATGTTTGCGGGCAAATCAGAAATGGATGCGGGTTTTAGCTACGATTTTTTTGTAAAGTTGAATACCTTGAAAAATGAGCCTTTTTCAGTGCTTTGGCTTTCGGTGTACGAGAGTGTCTCGCACCGGATGTTTGGTACGCAGTCTTCGCCGGTGACCTTGCCGGAAATTGAATTGAACCAGTTGACCTATGAGCAAATTGGCATGGAAATAAGGCGAAGAGTACCAGAAATTAGTGAAGAGGCCTGTATTTATTTGCAAGAACAATTAGAAACTGAAACTAGTTACACATTTGCCTTGCTGGATATGCTTCTTGATAAACTAGAGGCGAATCCTGCTCTTGATAGAAAAGATATTAAACGTCTTCTGATTGAAAAAAGAGGAAAAATCAATAAATCATCTATTCGGTAAAATATAAATACCTTTCGAGAATTATGATCATTCTCATTCATTGGTATTACAAAATTAGTTTTCGCCTTGTTCGGCGAATTTGAAGATTTTGAAGCCTACACCCCCTCCAACCCCAACTCCCTCAAAAACCCATTATGCCTTTCCCTAGCCTCCTCAGCCCTCCTTTCAATCGCCCTCAGCTCCGCATTCACCGCTTTCAAATCAATCACCTCCTCCGACTTCGCCGTACTCACATACCGCGAAATATTCAAGTTGTAGTCATTCTGCGCAATCTCCTCCATGGATACCCGCCGCGAATAACGATCCTCCTCCTTGCGGAACTGGTAAGTAGCTACAATCTTTTCGATGTGTTCAGGTCGCAGACTGTTTTGGCGCTTGCCTTTTTCAAAGTGCTCGCTGGAACTGGCGTTGATAAACAGCACATCATCCGGCTTTTTGCACTTCTTCAGCACCAGGATACAAACCGGAATGCCCGTAGAAAAAAACAAGTTGGACGGCAGGCCAATGACCCTATCAATGTTACCGTCTTTGAGCAGCTTGGCACGAATACGCTCCTCGGCCCCTCCTCGAAACAGTACCCCGTGGGGAAGAATAATGGCCATGGTGCCCTCTTTGCCCAGGAAGTGGAACCCATGCAGCAAGAAAGCAAAGTCGGCAGCGGATTTGGGGGCCAGCCCATAACTTTTGAAGCGGAAATCCTCGCCCAGGGCGTCCGTTGGTTCCCAGCGGTAGCTAAAGGGAGGATTGGCCACAATGGCATCAAACTCCAACTTCTTGGCTGGGTTCATCTCGTTCAGTAGGTCCCAATCGTTGAGCAGGGAGTCGCCGTGGTGGATTTCAAATTCGGAATCTTTCACCCCGTGCAGCAGCATGTTCATGCGCGCCAGGTTGTAGGTGGTGATGTTTTTTTCCTGACCGTAGATTTTGCCAATGCCATGCGGCCCCAGTTGCTTGCGTACATTCAGCAGGAGCGAGCCCGAGCCACAGGCAAAATCCAGTACCTTGTCCAACTTCTGCTTTTTACCTGTACTGGGCTCCTGGCCATCCAGGGTCACAATCTCGGAAAGGATGGTAGAAATTTGCTGCGGGGTGTAAAACTCCCCGGCTTTTTTGCCCGATCCTGCCGCAAATTGCCCAATCAGGTATTCATAAGCGTCGCCCAATACATCCGAATCGGTAGAGAATTTGGCGATGCCTTCGGCGATTTTAGTGATGATGGTGCAGAGCTTGGTATTGCGATCGCTGTAGTTTCTACCCAGCTTGTCCGAATCCAGATTGATTTCTGAGAACAAACCCTGAAACGTACTATCAAATGACTGATTCTCGATGTATTTAAAGCCTTTTTGCAGGGTTTCCAATAAGTCCTTGTGCTGGGTACGCGCCAATTCGGAGATGCTGCCCCATAGGAATGATGGCTCTATCACATAATGCACCTTGCGCCGCATCAGTTTTTCAAACTCTACCACGTCTTCCGCATTGGCTTCGTACCAGAGGGCTAAAGGCGAGCTTTTGTCCCCGTCTTCCAGCTGGGGATAGTCTGAGCCCAGTTCCTTTTTGGCGGCTGCTTCGTAGTTGTCGGATAGGTAACGCAAGAAGAGAAACGACAACATGTAATCCCGAAAGTCGTCTGCATTCATGGCCCCGCGTAGCTGGTCAGCTATGCCCCAAAGGGTTTTTCCCAATTGTTGTTGTTGTTCTTGTGCGCTCATGATTGCTTAGGTTATGCGGATTTTTCGGGGCTAAGTTCGGGTAAATCAAATCGGTATTTCTCCAAAAATGCGATCAGAATTCTTTTAAAAAGGTTTTTGTTGTCCGGGTTCATGGCTACGGGGGTATAGACCGAGTACTGTCCATGACTCAGCAAATTTAAGGCCCGTGCAAAAAGCACCTCATCCTCTACACCGTGAATGCACTTGGAAAAATCATCAAATCCAAAAAACGTTGCGGTTTTTTCCAGGATGCTGCGCAGCATGTTGAAGTGGTAGGTGTTGATTTGTTCGGATTCAGCTACTTGTTTGAGCTCGCTCAAGAGCGCAACGTGGTGGAAGAAAGGGGTGTCGGTAGTAGCTTGGATGTGATAACCCTCCGCGCCGCCTTTGTGCAAAAAGTAGCTGGTCGGCTTGTATTTTTTGAGTTCATTGTACATCACATTAAAAAACAGCCCGTGGTGGGAGGAAATGACGGTTTTTACTTTGCCATTTGCTTTCTTGAGTAGTTTAGCCAGGTCACTGGCCACGGCAATGGCATTGTTGTCGTCTAGCGAGGAAATGGGGTCATCGATGTAAAAGTATTTGACCCAGTCGTAAGCTTCTGCGCCATCGTTCGTGAGTTCACAAATGGCCAGGAACACACACCAGATAAAGATGTTTTCTTCGCCTCGGGATATTTTGATGTTGTTTTCACTGCCTTTGGAAAAGCTGATGCTCCATTTGTCGTAATCAATTTTGAAATCGAAATCGGCATAACGTTCCAG
>JAAFHQ010000721.1:0-3442 GCA_013298445.1 Chitinophagales bacterium
AAACTATTTTGAAAATTCCAATACACCACCAAAGAGGGTGCATCGGAGGTACGGCTTTGACAGTGGCGGGCGGTAACAAAATAAGGCTTACAGTCTTCCTTGCCGTTGTTGACCAGATATCCGGTACAGATGGAAGTACCTCTAATGCTCATCAACCCCACTGCCTGGGCTACGTCGCGAAAGTTTTCGATTTGGGGATACCCATTGTTTTGTCCACAAAGGATATCGATGTGGCATTCGGAGGAGCGAACGCCCCTCAGGTTCATAAAATCGTGGTTCACATAACTCAATTGCAAATCCAAGTCTGATTTTTGACGAGTGGGTAGGGTGACTTCCAGAATGATCTCCTCACTTTCGATGATGGGGCTCCAAAACTCGGCATGGTCTTCATTGTCCGCGCTGCGGAAAGGGCCTGTTTTTTCTGCCGTTTTTCCATTGATCAAAAAGAATTCCGCGCCACCGGGAAGGTAAAAATTGGTGAAGCCCAAATTGAGTGAATACGCACCTGCGGAACGCACACTCAAACGCCAGCGACTGGTTCCTGGATTCGTTTCTACCCATGCACCACTGTTCTCTGGGTTGTAATCTACCTCAATCGCTTTGGCAAATTGCGGTGCCCTTCCCATTTGCCGCAAATTCAACTCCTCTTCTTGCAAGGCAGCGTTGTTCTGAACTGGCATGTTCACCCGGGGAACGCGCCCAAACAAGGGGTGTTCCCATTGGTCTTTGGTTGGGAATTGCTGTGCAGTGAGCAGCAAATTGCTGCAAAACAATAAAAAAGCGAGGAGTAAAGTATACTTCATGTTGCTTGTATTAATGCAAAAGCGTAAACCTAAAAATAATGCTTATTGCACGCCAATGGTTGCCAGATATGCCTTAAGTGTAGGTCGTCTGACAAAAGTAAGCGCTTAATTAAGTTTATTGGGCGGCCTGCAAAAATTAAAAAAGCGCTAAGCTTGATTCAACTTTTCCTGTATATTTAAGTTTATTCTGGAACTTGAATAAAAGTACAATCTTTTCTTCAAACGCTGGGGGCCGAACTTGGTACCCCTCGAACTACAAACTTTTCACCCATGATCGTGGAAGACCACAATGTTGTTACCCTGAGTTATGAATTGCGCGAAGGCGGCCCCGAAGGAGAGATTCTGGAGGTGATGAACGTCCATTATCCTTTCAAGTTTTTTTGCGGTGGCGATCAATTGTTGCCTGCATTTGAAGAACAATTGCGAGGCTTGAGAGAAGGCGAAGCCTTTGAATTCATCCTCCCACCTGACCTCGCTTATGGCGACCTCGACCTGGATCAGGTACTGGACATTCCCCGCGATGTTTTTGAAGAAGAAGACAAAGGTGGCCTGGAAAACCTCCTCATCGAGGGCAATTTTATCCAGTTGACCGACGAAGAAGGGGAACAGTTCAATGGCAAAATTTTGTCCTGGGATGAGGAGTTGGTTAAAGTGGATTTTAACCACGCCATGGCTGGTAAAACCTTACATTTCAAAGGAGTAGTGCTCAATATCCGCAAAGCCAGCGTGGATGAACTGATCCGCAAACAGGTGGTGGAAGAAGATGGAGTGCGCGGTTGGGATTGGGGGGTAAACTAAATTTTGGTATGGAACAGGTTTTAAGCATCGATACACAATTGCGGCAGCGGGTTCAGCAACTTTTGACTAGCCTGTGTCAGGGTTTGTACGAACGGGAAGAGGCCATGAAACTGGCGCTACTCAGCGCTTTGGCGGGCGAAAGTATCTTTTTGCTGGGCCCTCCGGGAGTGGGCAAAAGTTTGATTGCCCGGCGGCTCAAACACGCTTTTCGGGATGGCGTTTCATTTGAGTACCTGATGAGTAAGTTCAGTACACCCGACGAAGTTTTTGGCCCGGTTTCCATCAAAAAACTCAAGGAAGAAGACCGCTACGAACGCATCACCGAGCGCTACCTGCCCGGAGCAAATGTGGTTTTTTTGGACGAAATCTGGAAAGCTGGCCCGGCCATTCAAAATGCCCTGCTCACCATCCTCAACGAAAAAATTTACCGCAACGGCGACCAGGATTTACGGGTGAACATCCGGGGCATAATCACCGCCTCGAACGAATTGCCACCGCGCAATGCCAGTTTGGACCCCATTTGGGATCGTTTTTTGTTGCGGCTGGAACTGGACAACATCCGCAAGTTCCAGAACTTTGTAAACATGATCGTCGATACCGAGGATGTGTACCAGGTAGATATGCCCTCCGAGCTGCAATTGAGCGAAGTGGAACTCCAACAATTCGACAGCGCCATCAACGCCATCGAAGTGCCCGCCGAAGTACTCAACAGCATCCAGGTACTCAAACTGCGCATCGACGAGCACAATTCCCGCACCAACAACCTGGACAACCCCATTCCGATTCACGACCGGCGCTGGAAAAAAATCGTACGCCTGCTGCGCACTTCCGCCTTTTTGAATGGCCGCAACCGGGTGGATCTAATGGATTGTTTCTTGATGATTCACTGCCTCTGGAGTCGGCCCGAACAAAAAGAGCTGATCGAAGAAATGGTCACTGACGCCATTCGCCGCCACGGCTACAGCATGGCCGTCAACCTGAACCTGCTCAAACGGGAAGTGGAGGATTTTGAAAAAGACGTGAACGAGGAAATCCGCGTCAAGCACACCGTAGCGGAAGAGCAATTGCTGGTGGTGCAGGAGGATTATTACGAGTTGATCAAGGAAGACCAGCAGTTTGAAGGTTTTCTGGTCCAAGTCAAGCAGTTCCGCCAACTCAATCTCGAAGACCCTCAAGTGATCAACCTCTACGATGGCAAGCACAACCTCGTGAATCGCCTGCGCGCCAAACAGGGCCTGGGCGAATTTACCATCGAAGTGATCCACAACGATCGGACGTACACCTACGCCCTGCGCACTAAAAAGGGAGAACGCCAGGAAGTCATCTTCAAAAAGCCGCACCCCATTGTACAAAAATACTGGGAGGAGCGCTTCGAACAAATCCGCAGCTACTTGCGCAAACAGGAGGAGAACCTGCGGAACAACCTGCCTGCGGAGTTGGAGTTCCTAGAGCAAAATTTATTCGTGGAGGCGCGTTATGCTGAAGTGGTGAAGAGCAATCTGCGGGAAGTGCAGGAGGCACTGCAGAAGGTGGGCTTGCAGTTGGAGAAGGTGCAGTTTAGTTATGAGGGGTAGGGTTAAACTTCCAACCACCCCTTCAACTCCTCATCCCCATCCCACACCTGTTTCGGCAAATACCCCTCAAAATTCGGCACCGATTGATCCGCCCCAGCCTCCAACAGCATTTTGACAATGGCCTTGTATTGATCCAGGTTTTTGCCTTCAGCGCTGCGCAAGCCGTGAACCGCCCAAAACAAGGGCGTCGATTTGAATTCATGACAAAGCACATTGATTTCAGCACCCGCTTCAATCAGTTTTTTGACCAAATCAGGTCGCCCGCAC
>JAAFHQ010000721.1:3456-3835 GCA_013298445.1 Chitinophagales bacterium
AGGCCGCCCAATGCAGTGCCGTGCCTCCATAACAGCCCTGGTGCCCAAGATTGGCCCCAGCCTCCATGTACAAGAAGGCAAGCTGATCCGCGTGTAAACTAGCTGCTGCCACCAGAGGCGTATCCTTCAGTATTTGAGGATTATTGCCATCCACCTTGGCTCCATGCACCAAAAAGAGCTCCGCTATTTGCCTGCCTTGTTCATCGGAATACATACCCGAAAAAACGCCATCACAAATCCGGTGTAGGGGATGCGCCAGCACAGATTCCCCGTCTTCCAGGGGGATCTCGGTATTGGCTAGGGCAGGGTTTTGGGTCAGGGCAGATTGAATACCTGCTAGGTCTACTTTCTTTATCAACGCGATCATACGGTGTGTTTA
>JAAFHQ010000722.1 GCA_013298445.1 Chitinophagales bacterium
GAAAAGGATGATCAATATTGTGGTGGCGGGGTAGGTAGAACTACTGCGCCATGAAGTTACAAAGGCTCTGAGGGAATTTTCTCTTGGGGCCTTTGTGGTTTTGGGGTAAGATCACACAATCGAGTTAATTGTTGATATGGGACACTTTACTTAGCTTTACCCTATTCCTAATTCCCTTTTATTCGCCTATTATGCATGTCAAAAAAACGCCGCACCCCTTTTTACAATCTTACATCAAGTCCTATTGGTACTTAGAAGTGCCTTTCTCCAATCCTGGATTGCAAACAACTGTGATGCCAGAACATGCCCTTTATTTTTACCCAAGAGCAAAAGTGCGAGCCGATTACGATGATAATACTACTAAATTCTATACAACCATCATCAATATTCCGAACCAAGAGTTGCCGGTCATGTCGTGGAATGGGCATTATGTGATGCTAAAGGTGCTGTTTCACCCGACAGGATTTTTTCGTCTTTTTGGCATACCAATGTCTAGTTTAGGGAGCCGAGCAATAGAAGCCATTGAGGTTTTTGGCTCGGAATTCAAAGAGTTGTATGATCGGATTGAAGAGTCAGTTGGTTTTGAGCAAATGAGATTCCTTTTAGATGGATTTTTTTTGAAAAAAGCGCAATCTCCGCTAAAGGACACTTTGGCTATTGATGCGGCTATTCACGCCATGTTGGAAGCAACTGTACTCTCTTCAGTGGATGAAGCCGCCAAAAACGCCTATTTGAGTACCCGGCAATTTGAGCGGAATTTTATCGAGCGGGTAGGCATCCTTCCGAAACGGTTTAGCCGGATTGTACGGTTTAGCCAGGCAATGAAACTAAAACAGGAACACCCTGAATACAGTTGGATGACCATCGCCTACGAATGCGGTTACCATGACCATATGCACTTACTCAGAGATTTTAAACATTTCACCTCTAAAGTTCCTTCAAATTTTGATTTTGAACAAGCGCTTATTTACTAGGGCTTATTGTCATGGGAAAACAGAATGTCGTTTTTTTACTAAGTACTTTTCAAGGTAGGGTTGTAGGTTTGTCAAAAATCACCTAAAAGTTATGGGTTTGGTTTTTAGGACGTTTAGTGAATCTCGAAGATTTGGTAAACGTGAGTACACATTTTGACAAAAAACAAAACATGAAAACACTGAGAGTCATTTCTATTTACCTACTTGTTCTTTGTACTACATTTTATGTCGGAATTGGTGTCTTTCAACTTATTTGTCCATTTGAACAACATTTTGACACGATAGAATTTGCAAAATATTGGAAAATAGTGGACGGTTACATGGGGAAAAGAATGTCTATCTTTATGCCAATTTGGCTGTTGGTAGTTATTTTAAATCTCATTGTATTTGTTAAAACTTGGCGGAGGAGCCCGATTTTCTGGATAATTCTTTCAACGTTAATTATTTTGATAATAGACATATCATTTACAATAACACATCAAATTCCGATCAATAAATTTTTCCAAAGCATTGATGTTAATAACCTGACCGAGGCTCAAATTAAGATAGTGCAGCAATATAGAGAAGCTACAGACAAAAATTTTGATGAACGCAAAATGCACGTCTTGATTGTGTTTATTCTCATCAGCCTTCTCCCTTACTTATTGCCACGACTATACAAAGAACAGGCAAAGATTAACAAAAACGAATCCTGAATAAGCTCTTAATTCCACAAAAAACTCAACACCAATATCTTAAGCCTAACTAACACATGAAAAAGAAAATACTACTCACCCTGACCGGTTTATTTTTAGTGTTACTTCCCTTTTTGATAGGGAATGCGATAGGCAAATATTCCCCCTATGTAGAAACGAACAGTTTTAAGGGCTTTGTAATCATTTGGGCAATTATTTCAATTGCTCTAGCTACAACTGCATTCCTACTATTGAAATATGTCGCTCAATCTTTTGAAAGCATTTCTATGGGCGGGGCATTTCTTTTTTTACTTGCCTCTCCAATTGTAGGAATCTTTGGCTTGGTTTCCCCGCCTGACCTTACCCTTAATATGCTGGAACACCCCGAACGAGAACACTTAAGGTATCTTTATCTATTCTTCGCAACGCTTCTTTTTATCATCTTTATCTTATTTTTATACCACAGCAATTTTTTAAAACTTAAAAACTTAACTAGGTGGATAATTACCTTCGCTCTTATCCTTGCCTTTGCAGAATTCATTTGGGAATTCAGACATCATTACTTCTATCCAGAAGCATTGAAAGATTGGGTAAATCAAGGTAAAAACGCTGAAGCATTTGGTAAAAGTTATGACGACATGAATTGTATTTACATTGGCGTATTTGGCAGACTAATCCAGTACTCATTGATCATTTGGCTTTCCATCCATTTATACCAATTCCGACAGATCAATATTTTGAGCCCAGTCATTATTAGCATATTGAGTTTATTGGGTATTGTTTCGGCAACAGCCATCTACATTACTCAAATGAACCTTCCTAAGGGATTTGAACTTTCGTTTTTATTTTTTATCCCAGGAATGCCATTTTTATTATTGTACTGGTTGGGGATAGGGCTTTTGACAAAATCTGGGAAAAGTGAAATTACAGCCTAGAAAGACCTGCAATCAAACAAAAGGTATACGGAGGCGGCAGCCTGTAAGCACCTATAAGAGCGCAACAGGATAGGCTGGACTTCATCCCTTTTTGATAAGATCAGGAGAGGCTTGAATTTCTCGTTGTTCCGAAAAGGATGATCAATATTGTGGTGGTGGGGTAGGTTTGAACTACTGCGCCATGAAGTTACAAAGGCTCTGAGGGAATTTTCTCTTGGGGCCTTTGTGGTTTTGGAGAGACTTGTTCCATTAGGGACGGAAATGAAATAAAGTTACAAAGTTGCCTTGGCTATTTTTTGATTTGGCAAGGCACGACGAAGGCGCATAGCAGGTCTACGCAACTGAGGAGTAACGCAGCAAAATCAAAAAAGAGTCGGGCAAATTGTAACTTTATTTTATTTCCGTCCCTTAGGTCATCGCACCACAATTTCATCAACAAAAACCCAAGAACCTCCCCCTGCTGAAGGATGCCAACTAAACAGTTTTTGTGTTCCTTTTACTCCAAATTTGATATAACGGCAAGAGCCTATATTTTTATCAAAACTGAAACTATGCGTTACATTTTCCTTGCGTTGCTCGCCTTCAATGGTCTGCGTTTCGAGTGTACGATAATTGATGCCATCTTCTGAAACCCAACATGTGACAGATTTTGGATGTAAAATCCAGCTTTTGGGGTCATAAAGCGTTGAAATTTGGATGGTTTGAGGTTGTTTTAAACTTTCAAGATCTAAAACAAGGTCAAAATCTTGGGCTTCCCAACCCAGCCAATGGGCTTTGTAGTCGTTTGCCCCTTGTACACCATTGGTCAAAATCGTTAAATCCGCATTGCTGTATTTAGGCGAAGGAACTGGATTAACCATTGTTTTTTTACGAAAAGCCATATTTCCCTCCACCTGCACATTGATGAATCGCTGCGTAGACTGGTAATATTCTTCGGGGGTTAAACCAGCTTCATTGGTATTTTTAACGTCATTTTGTAGGCAAACAGCGTAAAAATCCTCGGTTAGCTGTTGCATTTGGGGTTTTAAGGTGAATTTTTCACCATATCCGGTATAAAACCCTCTATTGCCAAACATATCGCTTTTACCAATTTCCATCATGGCATATTGAATGGGCAAACGGCATACTTTTACACGCTGCAACAGGGGCGGCGTGTTTTTAACCGCATCTTCGGCAGCGTCGAAATAGAGGTTGTATTGTGCAATGTTTTCAGCCGATAAGAATGTTTTGGCGTGCGCGGTGGG
>JAAFHQ010000723.1 GCA_013298445.1 Chitinophagales bacterium
TGCGCTTTCCGTCCATTTTCATTCATCAAAACTAGCTACCATGCAACGCAGAAATTTCATATCAATACTAAGCATCTGCGCGTTTGCAATATTTATACTTGGGTTTCAGCTAAAACCAGACTTCTTTGATATTCCAAAAACCTGGGATCTGGCTGAAATAAAGCAATTTCTGCTTCCCACGGCAGACTCGACAATTGCGGTAACGCCCATCTCGGAAAGCTACTATTACAGTCTTCCTGAAATGAAGGTTTATAAAAGCTATCCGATACGCTTAACCGGTCTAGAGGAAAACCGCAAATATATCGACTCTCTCAAGGCACTCAACCCGGTTGACTATTTTCAAAACGAACCACGAACAGAGGAAGACCTGGTGCGATTGGGCGAAGAAGTATTCAATGCGCCAATTGGTTTATTTGACTATTCAGAGGAGTTCTTCAAAGAATTAAACGAATCAATTAAATCTGCTGAAATACCGGTTTCCAAAAATACCTTCCCTTATTACACCTATGTGGTAGATGAAAAATCAAAAGTCAAGGTTGGAGTCTTTTCATGTGCGATGTGCCATACGCGTGTGATGCCTGACGGCTCAACGATCAAGGGGGCTCAAGGGACATTCCCGATGGACCGTAGAGATGGAGTTGCTGGTGAATTCTTTTTAAAATCCTTACCCAAAGATAAACTTGCAGAAATTGACAAGGATGTGCGAACAGGTCGAATAGCATTGCATAAAGCACCCTGGATTAGCCATTCTTCCCAAATGGAACTTGACACCATCAGTGCAGCGAGAATTATTGCCTACTTAAAAGCAATACCACCGGGCGTAATGCTTAGGCATGGGTCTAATTTTAACCAACCAACTAATATTCCTGATTTAATTGGTATTAAGGACAGAAAATACCTTGACTATACTGGGCTGATGATGCACCGCAATATAGGTGATGTAATGCGCTACGCCGCATTCAACCAAATATTGGATATGCTAAACAGTTACAATGGTTTTATTCCTGCGGGTCTTGATTTTAAGACATTGCCGGAACCAGGGAAGGGAGATTTTATCGGTACCAATAAGCGGTATTCAGAAATGCAATTATTTGCTCTTGGAAAATATTTGTACTCATTGAAACCGCCCAAAAATCCCAATTCGTTTCCGGCTGAAATGGTGAAAAAAGGCGAGCTGGTGTTTAAAAGGGAAGGATGTGTTACGTGCCATACTCCGCCGCTTTACACAAACAACAAATTAACTCCTGTGGATGGCTTTACACCGCCTGCCAGCCACTATAAAGCTTATGACATCTTTGACGTATCGGTGGAAACCAACCCTGAACTGGCATTGTACACCAGACGTGGCACCGGCTATTACAAAGTCCCCTCTTTGTTAGGCGTTTGGTACCGTGGGCCATTTGGGCATAGCGGTAACGTAGCTACTCTGGAAGATTGGCTCGACAAACGAAGACTTGATGAGGATTATGTTCCTACCGGATTTAAACCGGCCTTTGTAAAAACGATGGCAGTAAAGGGACATGAATTTGGGTTGGAATTATCCAAAGAAGAAAAAGCAGCATTAATCGCATTCCTTAAAACACTTTGAGCAATGAAAACAACATTCATGATTGGATTGGTAATGCTTTTTGCCCTTTCAACGAACTGGGTTTTTGGTCAAGATTCCTGGAAAATTGATTCCACCCAAATTGTTTTTCATATTTCAAATGCAGGTTTTGATGTTGAAGGAACCATTTCAGGAATTAGCGGCAACCTTAAATTCTCGAAAAACAAATTAGATAAAAGCTTTTTTGCAACCGAAGCAAAAGCAGGAACCATTCAAACTGGAATAAAGCTTCGGGACAAGCATTTAAAAAAGCAAGACTATTTTGACGTGGAGCGATACCCAAGCATCAAAATCGAAAGCAAAAAAATAATGAAATCGAAAGACGGTTTTGAGTCAGTCTGCGCCATTACCATTAAGGAGCAAACCAAGGATATTGTAATTCCATTTACGGTCATTCAAACCAATAAAAAAGCAGAATTCAAGGGTTCGTGTTCACTAAATCGCTTGGACTTTGGGTTGGGTGAAAAAAGTATGGTTTTATCAGAGACCGTTAAAATTGATTTTTGGATAAGTGCAAGTCTGGTCACGAATTGATCTCCATTAACAATGAAGACAGATCAGAGGGAGGTTTTCATTTTCATTCATCAAAATAATCTCCTAACCTCAGGCGAGGTACCAAAAGTATCCTTGCTGAAAACATTATAAACTCCGTTCGAAGGATTTTTTACCACTTGTACAAAAAAAGATTTCATTATCACTTACCTCTCTCCTCTGAGCTGCAATATTAGAGATACAAGCTATTTCACCATTGAAAACTGTCAACAAATGAAAAACACAGCTCATTGCCTATTGCTTATTTGCTTTTTGATGCTGTCAAATATCGGTTTTGGGCTAGCACAAGCACGTGTATTTTCACCAGGCTTTTCAATTGAATGTCCTGTGTTTCCGCCCGTTGGACAGGCTAATAATACAGATGCCAGAACCTCACCTACCCGCACTGCCTCTGATTCATTGCTGACCGAAGCAAGAATAATTCTTGGGGCAAATCGTGACGAAGCAAGCATAAAAAAAACAATCGTCATGCTAGAACAGGCGATAAGGAAGGACTCGACCAATGAAATCGCATATTGGGCGCTTGGCGACACCCGCAGATTCCTAGACGAACACCTGCTCAGGACATCAAAGCAGACTTATGAAACAATGGCATTTTACCTGCAAAAAGCCCTTTCGTTAAACCCTGATATGCCCGATGCGCTGGCGCTTTTGTCAGATGTATTTACCTACACCACCCGTGATTTTGACTGTTCGGAACAGCTCTTGTTGCGTTCTTTGCAGATAAGGCCCCAAAGCACCTATACCGCAAACAAATACGCCATATTGTTGGCTGCACGCGGTGATTTAAAAAAAGCCTGTCGGTACCGGGATACCGCCATAATATATGCTAAAGAGAATGACGCAATGTTGGTGGTAGAATGCATTCTCAAGTTAGGCTATATGACCCATGACTACGAATTGATGCTGACTTATTGCAGTGAATTGAAGGAAAACAACCCCAATTATGATCTTGTTGACCACACGCTTAAGGGTCTTGCGCTGGCAGAACAAGGAAAATTTGACCAGGCCCTGGCAGAGCAAAAACTAGCCGTGCCCAATCTGCAAAACGGCAACGCATACACATTGGCCTGCCTTGCCCGCGCCTACCTGCAAGTTGGCGACAAAGCAAACGGCAAACAGGTCTTAAAGCAAGTATTAAGCAGAGCAGCCAAGGGCGAAAGTGGAACTGAATACCAGCTCGCTACGGTTTACGAAGCACTAGGTGATCTCAACAAAACCTTTTATTGGTTGAACAAAGCAGTGGATGATGCCGAGCAATGGGTCATCTGGCTCAATCAGGACCCGCGCTGGAAACACATCAGAAATGATCAGCGGTTTAAAGACCTGAAAACGAAAGCCTGGTTGTAGCACCTTCATTTTTCTTCCCATTTTTCATTCAAAAAATTCCGCAACTATGCAAAGAAGAACATTTCTAAAAAACACCGCCCTTTCTGCAATCGCAGTAAGCGCCACCGGATTTGTCCATTTCGACGGCCAACGCTATGTGGGCGATTGCGCCACCACCTCCGACATTCTGGGCCCATTTTACCGCCCTGATAGCCCGGTACGGAGCCTACTCGCCATCAAAGGTGAAAAAGGCGACCCCATCACTTTGTTGGGAAAGGTGCTACACGACGATTGTAGCACGCCTTACAAAAATGCTAAGATCGAGCTCTGGCATTGCG
>JAAFHQ010000724.1 GCA_013298445.1 Chitinophagales bacterium
ATCAACTCAAATCCCCCATCAAAGCTACCTTGATTCGGGTAGATGACGTCTACGCCAGCATTGCACTATTGCTGGAAAAATTTGGTGCTGTCCAAACCAAATCAAACGGAATCCATCCACAAAGTTTAATCGGCCCAAACACCAGTTTTGGCCAAAACATTTCCATCGGCCCATTTGTCGTCATTGAAGAGGATGTCGTCATTGGTGACAACGCACGGATTGACTCGCATGTATTTATTGGCAAAGGGGTCAAAATTGGCGACAATTGCCAACTCCATTCCGGTGTAAAAATTCTGCATGGCTCGGTCATTGGGGACCGTTGTATTTTTTACCCTGGCGTAGTGGTTGGGGCGGATGGCTTTGGTTATGCCCCTCAGGAAGATGGTTCTTACAAAAAGATCCACCATGTGGGGAATGTAGTCATCGAAAACGATGTAGAAATTGGCGCCAATTCCACCGTTGACCGCGCCTCAATCGGCTCTACAATCCTTCATCAAGGGGTAAAATTGGATAATCTGGTCCAAATCGCCCACAATGTGGTGATTGGTGAAAATACCGTCATCGCAGCTCAGGCGGGTGTAGCTGGGAGCACCAAAATTGGAAAAAACTGCCAGATTGGAGGCCAGGTTGCCGTTGCAGGGCACCTAAAAGTCGCCGATGGCACCAGGGTTCAGGGCAAAAGTGGGGTAGCTTCCAACGTCAAAGAGCCCAATCAAGCATTGTTTGGGTACCCAGCTATCGACTACCATCAGTTTATTCGCGCATATACCATATTTAAGCAACTCCCGGATTTGGCCAAACGTTTGTATGAACTGGAAAAACGTTCGGATCAAAAGGAGGATTAACTGACTGGATTCGTTTCAATGTCAGTAGATCAATTGCAAATCATTCGATTATTCTTGCATAATCGTCTCAGCAGACACTTATTATGAAAAAACAACGTACCATTCAAAAAGCCGTCTCCCTTAGTGGTGTAGGCTTGCACACGGGTAAAGTTGTGACTTTGACCTTTAACCCAGCACCGGAGAACCACGGGCACAAATTTCAAAGAGTCGACTTAGTTGGTCAACCGCTTGTCAACGCCGACGTGAGCCGGGTTATTTCCACCACGAGAGGTACAACTATCAAGTCCGATGAGGCCCAGGTAAGTACCATCGAGCATGTACTATCTGCGCTGATAGGCCTTGGCATCGACAATGTTTTGATGGGTATTGATGGGCCAGAAGTGCCCATTTTGGATGGCAGTGCCATTCAATTTGTCAAAGCACTCCGTGAAGCGGGGGCCGAAGAACAGGATGCCGACCGGGAGTATTTTGAAATCACCGAGCCTATTACTTATCGTGACGAAGCTACTGGTGCCGAACTCATGGCTTTGCCCCACGATGGTTTTGAAGTCATCACCATGATAGATTTCAATTCCAAGGTATTGGGTCAACAATACGCTCAATTGTATAGCCTGGAGGATTATGAAAAGGAAATTGCGCCTTGCCGCACCTTCGTTTTCCTACATGAACTTGACAATTTATTCAGCCAAAACCTGATCAAGGGTGGCGACCTGGACAATGCCATTGTGATCGCCGATCGCCCGGTAACCCAGGAGGAATTGGACGACATGGCCACCAAACTGGGTAAGCCAAGCATCAAAGTAGACAAAGAAGGCATTCTGAATACCGTCCAGCTCCAGTTCAAAAATGAACCTGCTCGCCACAAATTACTCGATGTGATTGGGGATGTTTCCCTACTCGGCAAACCCATCAAAGGCAAAATAGTAGCCACCAAACCGGGGCATACCGCCAATTACGAATTCACTAAATTGCTTAAGAAGCAATACATTGAAGAACGTAAACTAAAGGGCAAACCCAAATACGATCCTGATAAAGAACCTTTGTTTGATACGGTAAAAGTGGCCAGTTGGTTGCCCCACCGTTATCCCTTCCTATTAGTGGACAAAATCATTGAATTGTCCGAAAGCCACGTAGTTGGTGTAAAAAATATTACTTTTAACGAAGGATTTTTCCAAGGGCATTTCCCAGGCAACCCTGTTTTTCCTGGGGTACTACAAATTGAGGCAATGGCACAAACGGGCGGGATATTGGCCTTGTCGACTGTAGCAGACCCTGGCAACTGGGACACCTACTTCCTCAAAATAGAAGAAGCCAAATTCAAGTCTAAAGTAGTACCTGGCGATACCCTGTTGATTAAAATGGAGTTATTGGCCCCCATCCGTCGCGGGATTTGCCAAATGCAAGGAACGATCTATGTAGGCAATAAAATTGTTTCGGAAGCGGGTCTAACCGCCCAAATCGTCAAGCGATCTTGAAGATGAACCAGCTGCACCTTTCTTCTGTACACCCCGATGCCAAAATCGGGTCCAATGTGACGATAAGCCCGTTTTGTTATATCGACAAAGACGTCGTCATTGGTGACAATACCTGGATCGGGCCAAACGTAACCATCTTCGATGGCGCGCGTATTGGCAGCAATGTCCGCATTTTTCCGGGAGCTGTTATTTCAGGCATTCCCCAGGACTTAAAATTCCAGGGTGAAGTTACTACGGCTACCATTGGCGATAACTCCACCATTCGGGAGTTCGTTACGATCAATCGAGGTACCGCTGCTGCTGGAAGTACCAAAGTTGGTAAACATTGTCTGGTAATGGCCTACGCCCATATTGCGCATGACTGCATTTTGGGTGATCACGTCATTTTAGCCAATAATGTAAACCTGGCTGGTCACGTCCAAATAGATGAATGGGCGATTCTGGAAGGCCTGGTGGCGGTCCAGCAATTTACCCGCATTGGCGCACATAGTTTCATTGCAGGTGGCTCCCTGGTGCGGAAACACGTTCCTCCATTCGTGAAGGCTGCCCGCGAGCCGCTTTCTTATGCCGGAGTCAACGTAATTGGTTTGCAACGCCGCAATTTTTCGCAAGAACAAATCAACCACATCCACGATATTTACCGCATTCTTTTTGTGAAAGGTGTGCGCTTAACCCGAGCCATCGAAATCATCGAGGAACAGGTTGAACCAACTTTGGAGCGTACTTATATCCTGGATTTTGTGCGCAACAGACCCGAGATCATGAAAGGTTTGCGCCACATCAACGGCAGTGCCCTGACCAATGAAGGTTGAACTCAATCAGGTAGGCAAACGTTTTCGCCGCGACTGGGTTTTACGCGGTGTGAACTTGCTCATTGAGCCGGGTAGTCGTATTGCCATTACTGGCCCAAACGGTTCCGGGAAATCTACTCTGTTAAAAATGATTTGTGGGCATTTGACCCCATCCAAAGGAAAAGTAGATTTTAGTGTAGATGGGCGAAAAATAGAACTCGATCGGGTCTATACCCAACTGGCCTATGCTGCGCCCTACATCGAATTGATTGAAGAGTTTAATCTTCAAGAAGCCATTGATTTTCACCGCAAATTCAAACCTTTTCAACAAGAACTGAGCACCAAAGACATCATCAACTTGTTGGGATTTGAGCGCTCCCGTACCAATGAAGTGCGCAATTTTTCTTCAGGCATGAAGCAACGACTCAAACTGGTACTGGCCATTTGTTCGCAGGCTCCTCTCCTACTCCTGGATGAACCCACTACCAATTTGGATGCACAAGGCACCGCCTGGTATGCTGATTTGATTAGCCAGTTTGGCGGCCAGCGGAGTATAGTGGTGGCTTCCAATGTGGAGGCGGATTATGCGTTTTGTGAGGGAAAAGTGGATATTCGGGAGTATAAAAAGTAAATTTCTGAGGTGATTCCTTAAGTGTCTTAGGTTTCTTAGGTGGTGAAAAGAAAAAAACCTGCGGAGCAGGTATCATTTCAC
>JAAFHQ010000725.1 GCA_013298445.1 Chitinophagales bacterium
GATAAAGGACATATGGGTAGCAGTTATTACGCGGCGCAAAACCCACCCGTGGGTGCGGTATTCACCTATTGGTTGAAAGAAGACATCAAAACCTTGAAGGCCAAACGACAAGAAGCTGAAAAAGCCAAATTTGATAAAAAAGAGCCAGTGTATTATCCCGATATCGAGGCATTGCGCAAGGAAGATGAGCAGCCCGAGCCATATCTCTTGTTCACAATTACTGATGCTGATGGCGATGTGGTGCGGCACCTCAAAGCATCGGCGAGCAAAGGTTTGAAGCGCATCGTTTGGGATTTTCGGCACAATACCACCGCTCCGGTTTTGGGCCGCTACAAGCCTGCTCCCGACCAGTTGTTTGGGGGTGAAGAAACGGGGCAATTGGCCTTGCCGGGCACTTACAGCGTCAGCCTCAGCAAGTATGAAGATGGGGTGTTGACGACCATCGCCGGGCCGGTCAAATTCAACTGCAAAGCCCTGAACAACGTCACCCTGCCTGCTACAGACCTGCCCGCTTATGCCGATTTTGTGGCCAAAGTGGCTAGTCTACGCAAAGCCCTCAGCGCTACGAATAACATCCGGGGCGAGTTGAGTGGCCAAATGAGCGCGATTCAGACGGCTATCCAGGAAATGCCTGCTCCACCGCAGGACTTGTTGAAAAAGGCCTATGACTTACAAAGTCGTTTGAATAAAGTAACCTTGCAATTGAATGGCGACGCTACTCGTGGCCGCCGGGAATTTGAAGCTCCCTCTTCGATCAATGATCGCCTGGGGTATGCGCAAGGGGTAATGTGGGGCACCACTTCGGCACCTACGCAGTCGGCAATTGACAATTACAACATTGCGGCGAAGCAGTTTAAGCCAGCCTTGAGTGAATTAAAAGCTATTGATGCTGAGGTGAGGGAATTGGGGAAACAGTTGGATTTGAAGGGTGCGCCGGCTACGCCGGGGAGATGGCCGAGTGGTTGGGAGTGAAGTAAAAGGTTCCAGGGTTCGAGGTTCCAAAGTTCCAGGGTTCGGGTGGCCTGAGTCCTGGAACTTTGGGCACTTACGCTAGATTTTGGTCAATAATCATTCAAAACGTTGAGCCAATTTGGGCTATTTCAGGCCGACAACCAGCGGCAGCGCCGCCAATCGTAATACCTAAGATCACCCAATCACCTGATAATCAAATCGCCTAAAGTCTATTCAATTTCCTTTTGTTTTAATGGGCTTGAGGTGAAATAGTCGACCCTGACAAAGTCAGGATCGACTATTTACTGTTCCCCACAAAGTATTTTTGAAAAATGTCATTCAATTTGTATCCGGTATCACTGCTGGCAAAGAATACATATCCATTATTTGTATCAGCAGAAAAAAGGTAACCTGAAGAGAAATCATTGTTGAAGCCACCATGCTTATACAATAGTTTGCCATCTTTTGATTTTATGATTTCAATTCCCAATCCCCAAATTCTTTCCTTAACCTTTGAATCGATTTGAATACCCAACATTTCCTTTCTCGTTTTTTCAGATAATTCTTGCCCTGTCATTATCGCAATCAACAATTTTGCATAATCCTTTGCTTCTGATTGCAAACTATAGGAGGCATAAAAACCCGGATTATCCATGGATATTCCCCAACCTTTGGCAATTTTTCCATTTATATGACCATCAATGCGATTAGTACTTACTTGTTTATCCCAAATGGTGCTCGAATTTTTCATTCTTAATGGTTTATATAAGTCTTTTCTTATAAGAATTTCAAGACTATCTTTTGTAATATTATTCAAGTGCGCCAGTACATTAGCGAGATATTCATAACCTTCACCTGAATAGTTGAAATCCGTTCCAGGGGGGAATTTTATATCCAATTTTCTATTATCGTTGAAACGTCTCCAATTTGGGAATCCTGAAGTGTGGCTCAATACCATTCGAGCTGTAATGAGTTTATAACGTTCATCATATTCAATATCGGGATACGGAAGATATTGGTAAAGAGGTCTATCCAGATCAAGTTGATTTTTATCAACTGCCTTCAAAACCCAATACGCAAATAACGTTTTAGTAAGAGAACCCGCATCAAAGAGGCTATTGGCATTAATGGGTTCCTTTGTGTTTTTATTTTTTACTCCGAAAGTACGATGATACACGATTTTTGAATTATCTATTATTGCCATTGAAACCGCAGGTATTCCCAAAGAATCCATCTGGTGCAAAACAAAATTATCTATTTCATCTACAGAAAGTACTTTACCAGATACTGAATGCACCCTTTTAGTCCAACTATATCCGAAAAAAATTAAAGTACTAAGGATAACCACTGTTGTATATTTCATTGCTAACTTTTTTCTAAAGACGACAGCTATCCGATATAGTTGCAGTTACCAAGTTTTTTATTGAAAGACATAAATCTCGTTCTATCCCAACTCATACTACTGGACTCATTTGTCCAGCTGTCCCACCATTTTATCCTTCAAATTCCCCAAATACCCCGTCCATGCACTCGAACAGCTGCCATAACATTCCAACTGAGGGTTCAATCCAGTGTGGGTAAAGGTTACTTTGGTTTTGTCTCCTTCCTGCGAAAGGTCAAAGGAAATCCTGGTATCAACCCATTCTTTGGTATCGTTCAAAAAAGAAAGATTGCTATCGGTTACGAGCCAAACCACTTTTTTGTTGGGAATCAGTTCAATGAGTTTTTGTTTGGAATAATGTGCTCCACCTCCTGCCTTGAACGTAAACTCATCGTTCAGTTGATGGCTCTCCCCTTTTATGGTTTCAGCAAACAGGCCAGACCACCATTTGTCAACATCCAACAACTGGCTAAAAATTTCCTCTGCTGGTTTGGAGGAAATGAAACTAAATGAAAAATTTTGCTTGTTGGCACGTTCAGTAAGGTTCCATTTCTCGATGATCTCCTCGTTAAATCCCCATTCGGTATCTTTTGGTGTAGGTTCGCCTTTGCCTTCGCTTATCAATTTTCGCAAACTATTGGTGACAAACCCAGTCCAGGCCTCATAACACACCTCATAACATTCTTCTGCGGGGGTCAATCCTATTTGGGAAAACTTCACTTGGGTTTGGTTGCCTACTTTTGACAGGTCAAAAATCATCTCATTTCCTGCCCATTCATTAGGGTTTTTGGTGAAACTAAACTTATTTTCCAACACCTCCCAAACGACCCGTTGATGGGGAACCAATTCTTTTACCTTTATTTTAGAGGCATGCACATCCTTGTAGTGATACAGAAATTCGGCATTTGACTTATCCGTTTCGCCCTCAATATTTTCCGACCACCAACCACGGACATTGTTGATGGCTTGGTACACTTCCAGTGGAGATTGGTCAACCAAGATGGTTACTTCAAAATTATTCTTTTCCATTTTCTTAATTTTTAACTGGTGCAAAGATGTTGTCTAATTCGCCACCTTTAACGGGGTTAATTAGACATTGTGACGGGTGGATTTAGACAAATTATATCAATACCTTTGCTGGAAAAATTGCGCAATGAAACAGCTGTCCATATTGGCCCTCAGTCACCAGAGCGATGCAAGTACCATGGCTTGTATCGTTGGTGCTTATGAAATTTTTACCAGAGCCAATACTTTGTGGAAGCGTGCCGGCAAGGAATCAAGATTTAAGATTGAGTTGGTAAGTGCTCTAAAAAGTGATTATGCAGGAAGTGACCTTTTTTCAGTAAAACCTCACGCTGCTATTGCCGATATCCCCGAAACTGACCTTATCCTCATCCCGTCGTCAATGGTCCGAACTTACGAAACTGCTGCAACTACCAATAAAATGCTGATAAAATGGGTGGAGGAGCAGTACAAAAAGGG
>JAAFHQ010000726.1 GCA_013298445.1 Chitinophagales bacterium
TGCCATTGGTTTCAAAAACCACTTTTTCATCCACAATAAAGGGGCTCACCGACAAAGGGTCGTTGGGATCAATGGTCACCGTGGCAAAGAGGTAGATGCTGTCATTGGCGTAAATCTCCACGTCCTGAAACTCGCGTCCGGGAATGCCATCCACGTTCAGGGTAAACTTCGATTTGTCGCGGTTGAGCAAAAATATTTTGGAGACCCGAATGGGCTGGTCATTGTTGTTGATGATTTTGATGTAGCGCACCGCCGATCCACGCCGGGTAAAAACGGTATCAAAACGCAGGGTGTCCGTAGAAAAAGCCAGCTTGGCATTGGCATCGGTGGTGAAGCTTTCGTCGTCGTTGCAGGAACCAAGGGCAATAGCGATGCTGAAGAGGATGAGAACGTAAAGGTATAAACGCGTCATGCGGACTTTTTTTGGGTATTGAACGGCAAAGGTAGAAAAAAGTGTGTGTTGTGTGGGTGTGAATGTGTGGGTGTGCTGGCGACAAAGCCTGAATTTGGTGTCCAATCTCTGGCAAATCAAAACACGCTGCCCCACGATATCTATCAAGGAAGGGAAGCGCCCTTCCGATTTCCAAAATCACACAATCCAACCTACACTATCACGTTTACCCTCTGTACCTTAAAATCCGATAATTCACCATGCGCCTCACCATCGTTTTCCTCCTCCTCTCCCACCCGCTCATCGCCCAGCTCAACTTCCCCCAAGCCTTCCAAAATTGCCCATTTCAAGGCAGCGTTACCATCTACGACTACGCCAAGCAGCGCTGGTTATTCAGCGACAGCACCGATGCCCTGCGCAACACCCAACCCGCTTCTACCTTCAAAATCATCAACCTGCTCATTGCACTGGAGACCAAAACCATTCGGGATGAAAACAGCATCGTCAAATGGGTGGGCAGTACCGACACCACGCTTTATGGCTATCGCCCTGAGATTTACAAGGACATGAGTGTCAAGGAAGCCTTTGAAGTGTCCGCTGGCTGGGTATTCATCGAACTGGCCAAAAAAATTGGCAAAACCCGCTATCTCCATTACCTGAAACGTTGTGGATATGGCAACCTCGACTTGTCGGAGCCGGGTGATGATTTTTGGAATTTTGGTCCTTTTGGCATTTCACCAAAAAATCAGGTGGCGTTCCTGATCAAAGTGCACGAGGGGCGCTTGCCTTTTTCCAAAAAAAACCTGCAAATTCTGAAATCGGTGATGATCAATGAGCGCAAGCCCAACTACACCCTTCGCGCCAAAACCGGTTGGACGCGGGTCAATGGGCAAGACATAGGTTGGTGGGTCGGTTATGTGGAGCGCAAGGACAATCTTTATTTTTTTGCCACCCGCATCACCAAACCCCGGGCGGAACGCTATCCTAATTTTGGCCAATGCCGCAAAGACATTACCCGTACCATACTACAACAACTGCAAGCAATTGAATAAATTTACGGCTTTATCACTTTTACTTCGTTCCTTATGTCCATCAACACCCTACAAATCCTCACCGGCCTTTGGATCCTCATCGCCTTGATTGTACATGTTACGATGTTTTACGTCACTGCTCCCTTTGGACGGCATACCTCAGAAAAATGGGGTTTGTTGATCGACAATAAATTGGGCTGGATGTTGATGGAGTTGCCCTCGCTGCTTATTATGGCTTATTACCTGGGTTGGGGAAGCCAATCTTTTTCCTCTTATGTCTGGGTACTCTTTGGACTATGGATTTTGCATTATTTCCACCGCAGCCTCATTTACCCATTGCGCATCAAGGCAACGCCAAAAAAGATGCCGCTGGTAATTGCGATGAGTGCCATCCTCTTCAATTCCGTCAATGCCAGTTTGAATGGGTATTACTTGGCGGAGTTGGCACCTTTGGAAAAATACAGCCAGGTCTGGCTGAGCAGCCCACATTTCCTACTGGGAATCTTTCTTTTTATAATAGGTTTTGCCATCAATTTGCGTTCGGATGCCATTTTGATCAATCTGCGCAAACCCGGCGAGACTAGCTACAAAATCCCCCGTGGCTTTTTGTTCACTTATGTTTCCTCGCCCAACTTGTTTGGTGAAATCATCGAATGGGCGGGCTTTGCCCTGATGGCCTGGAACCTGCCGGCACTGAGCTTTATGGTTTGGACCTTTGCGAACCTGGTTCCCCGGGCCAAAAATCACCATGACTGGTACTTGCAGCATTTTTCGGACTACCCCAGGGAGCGGAAAATTGTTTTCCCGTTTTTGTATTGAGAAAAACACAGTCAGACACCTTAGCTTTCCTTGTTTCTGTTCAAAAGGATTAAACCGCTTTCGCTTCCTTTAAGATCATCCGCAGGGATTCCAAATAAGTATTAAAAGTAACCCTGGCCGTGTTTTTCCGAATTTCCATAACTGGACAATCCGCTCTTATAATACCATGGATGTAACTGGAAAGCAACAATTTGCCATTGTCCTCCTCAGGGTCTACCATCATGTAGTGGTTGTATGGAAAATTTTCGTAAGTAAAGAGTTCGAATTGCCCAGGGTGGCCCAGCTGATTTAGGTCCTCCTTGATTTTTTTCAAGTCTTCAAGGATTTGGGGCATTTGTTCGTATGCCTTGGCCTCTTTAGGCAAAGCCTTGGCACGGTCCATAAAATACAGCCTGGTCATCTCACTAGCAGGATCCATCATCAGGCATTTCATGTTCACCCCCTTTTTCAACAATTGTTCAATATGGTCTCTGAATTCTGATTTTCGCCTACTGGTGAAGTATTGACTAAAGGTATGCAAGCGGATTCCCACTTCTATTATTTCCTTTTTGGCGTTTTTGATGAACTGAATTTTTTCGCTGGTGCTCCGGCGCCCATCTTGGTGGATGATAATCCCATGGGCCTGGTTGGATGGGTTTTCGGGTTCAGGATCTGCGTTTTCCAGCTTGATGAATTCATTTGTAGCTGGGTCATATTTCAATGGCCAATTTAATTCAATGACCAGAATAAAAGCCTTGGCAGCTTCTTTTAACAATTCCTTACTCAAAGAAATTTTACGTTCCGGGTTCCCTTCAATAATTACTTTTTTGATATTGGTTAAAGTGGCAGGTGCAATGTCAAATTGTACTTCTTGTAATTTAATTAACAAGGTTTTATGGTTGAAACGCTCAATGAGGATTGGATAACAAAGACGAATGATGGCTTTTGAATCTGACATAAGTACTTATTTATTGATGTTTCTAATTTATCGTGAATTTAAAAAATTAGTACTTAACTCCCCAACAACCCCGCCCCTTTTTCCAATACCCTCCGTTCCTGCTCTTGTCGAATGTCTTCCAACGACGCTTCCTCGGTCGCTTCCAACATTCGTATGGCCACATTCCAGACCTCCGATCGCCAACTGGTGATGAGTTGTGAAAGTAGCCATTCGTCCATGCGCCCCAAAACCCGATCAACTATGGCCATGATTGGAGAAGCTGGTTCTACCACAGTATCCTGCACTGCATCAATGGTACTGCTGATAATGGCATTGACGGTTTCGTGGTCATTTTGCCGGGAGCGGCGCTGAGCGTCGTCCAGGTTGGCCCAGTCCTGGCACAAACAATCGTATAAGGATAGTGGTAAGTCGTAATTGATATGGGCATTGACACCCAGCAGTAGATTTTGCAACACATGAAGCTCTTGATGTTGAGCCGCATCATGTGCTTGACTCCATACCCTTGATGTATGCTCAGCCCTGTTTTCGTAGGCCTCCAGAGCTACAAAATAATAGTCTGCGAAACGTTGCATGAGGGTACTTACCCAAGCTGGGTCTTCAAATTTCCCTTCCCGAATGGCTGCGACCATATTGG
>JAAFHQ010000727.1:0-3347 GCA_013298445.1 Chitinophagales bacterium
ATGTTTGGTTTATCGTCTAGTTGAATACCTATAAAAAGGATTTCGCGCCGAAATTAACACAAGCTATTGAGAGTTAGAACGGAGAAAGCCTTTTTCTCTTGTAAAAACAATGCGAGAGGCAAAAAAGACGTTCTGTATTTGACTGTTCAAAAAAAAATTGTTACTATCACCCGACGATTGCGTCAAAAATGGGAAAACAAGCAGAAGTGCAAGCTACCGGGATTCAGCGCCAAACGTGGAACGAATCAAGGAGCTCAAAACACTTCTAGCTGCAACCAAATGTGAAGGAGGTAAATCATGATGATGAAACTCTACTTTTTCAAGGTCGATCGTTCTCTTTAAAACTAACCGGTCGGCCTCAACCCATAAAAGGACGACTATGAAAAGCATGTTCATATTGCTGGTAACCCTGATGATCTGGGATCAGCAGCTCGCTCTAGAAAGCATTACCAAAGCCATCAGCACGGGTAACGTGACTGCTTTGGAACCTTACCTGGACAAATCGGTAGAAATTGCCATTTTGGAGCAGGAGAATGTGTACGGCAAAACCGAAGCCATACAAATTCTAAAAAACTTCTTTGGCAAAAACAAACCACAAACCTTCAGCCAAATGCACACGGGCCAATCCAAAGGCAAAGAAGCCCAGTACAGCATTGGCAACCTGACCACTGCTGCTGGTACCTTCCGCGTATACATCTATGCAAGGGTGGAAGCGGATAAGTATTATGTACAGGAACTGAGGTTTGATAAAGAATAAGTTTAGAAAGTTGAGGGGTTTAGAAGTTGAGGCTACCGCAAGTAACGCTGACAATGTCGCTTGCGGTAGCCTCAACTCCTAAACCCCTCAACTCCTCAACTTTTATCTAAACTCCCAATTGTACCCATCCAACTGCTGCAGAGCCACAATCAGCAAGTCCGTACAATTTTGAATATCTTCTTTATTCGCCATTTCAATCGTTTGGTGGATGTGCCGCAAGGGAATTGAAATCGCTCCCGCAATGGCTCCTTTTTTACCATAACGTTGTACTCCGGCCGTATCGGTGCCGCCTGCTGGCAATATCTCGGGTTGCCAGGGAATCTTGTGTTGATCGGCTATTTCTTTCAGGTAGCGCACCATGCGGTAATCGGAAATTACACTTCCATCCAGAATTTTGATGCCTGCACCTTTGCCCAATTTGGTAACGGCCTCCTGTGCTTGAGCGCCAGGGGTGTCAAAAGCAATGGTCACATCCAAACCAAATCCAAAATCGGGGTTAATGCCATGCGCAGCGGAGATGGCCCCACGCAGGCCTACTTCTTCCTGGACAGTAAATACGCCATAAATATCGTAAGGAACTTCTTTGCCTTTCAATGCGCGCAAGGTTTCAAGCAAAATGAACACCGAAACCCGATTGTCCAGCGATTTGCTGTTGACGCAATCTCCCATTTCAATCAATTCCCGCTCACGAGTAACCGGGTCGCCAATCGAAACGATTTTCAGCACTTCCTCTTTGCGCATGCCCAAATCGATGTAATAATCACCAATCGGTACCACTTTACTGCGCTCTTCGGGCTTCATCAGGTGAATGGGTTTGGTGCCCATTACGCCAATGACGTCTTTTTTGCCGTGTACAATTACCCGTTGAGAGGTCAAAGTTTTGGGGTCAAAACCACCGAGGGGATGGAAAAAGAGAAAACCTTCCTCATCAATGTGATTGACGATGAAGCCAATTTCATCGAGGTGGGCCGCAATCATCACGCGTTTGCGCTCTTTCCCTCTTTTGACAGCAACGACGTTGCCCATGTTGTCGATGCTCACTTCGTCGGCCAAACCCTGAAGTTCTTTCAGCACCAATTGGCGGATGCGGTGTTCAAAACCCGGGGCACCGGGGGTTTCACAAATGCGCTTAAGCAATTGAACGTTAATCATAGTAATGTTTGTGTTATCCTCTCAATACAATGTGATGGTATTGAAAACAAGTTTTCTATCAAGTGAATACGTTTCAGATGGGACTACATCAATACCGGGAAGAGAAAAGTGTGTATAGTAAGGATCAGTACTTATTTATGAACGAGAAAAAACGCTTTGAGCGCGTAAATTTAACCAAATTTGCGCGAGTTGTATTAGAACGATAAAAAATCAATTAAGTTGAAAATAGCCATCAATGCCCGCTTTCTACAGACGGGCAACCTGGAAGGAATCGGCTGGTATACTTACGAACTGTGCAAACGTTGGGTGCAAAATCACCCCGAAGACCAGTTTATTCTGATTTACGATCGTCCGCAGAGCGAATGGCTAATCACTGAAAAAAATGTAAAAACGGTAGTGATTGGGCCCAAGGCCCGGCATTTTTTCTCCTTTTGGTACTGGTTTGATGTACAGGTTCCCAAAATATTGCAGCAGGAACAGGTGGATGTTTTTTTTTCTCCCGACAATTTTTTGAGCCTCCAAACCGCCGTTCCTACGGTGTTGACCACCCACGACATTGCCCATTTCCATTACCCCCGGCAAGTTGCCTGGATCCATCGACCTTATTACCGATTGTTTATTCCCCGGTTTTTAAAAAAAGCCGCGCATATCGTTTGTGTGGCCGAACATGGTAAAGCTGACCTGATTGCCCATTATCAGGTGCCCGCCGAGAAAGTCACCGTGGTTCCCAACGGCACCCGGGCTATTTTTCAGCCTTTGAGTGATACTGAAAAAATGCGGGTGAAAGCCCAATTCAGCAAGGGTGTCGATTATTTTTTCTTTTTGGGCGCCATCCATCCACGTAAAAACCTGTTGGGGCTATTGAGGGCCTATGAGTTGTTTCGGGAAAAAAGCGGCGCTACGGTAAAACTCTTGATTGCGGGGAAACTGGCCTGGCAAGTGCAGGAAATCACCGCCGCGCATGCTGCATCCGTCTTCCGGGATGACATCCTCTTTTTGGGTTATCTCCCCGAAGAAACGGCAGCAGAACTGATGGCTTCGGCTCTGGCTTTGACGTATCTTTCCTTTTTTGAAGGGTTCGGCTTGCCTATTTTAGAAGCCCTGTGTACCGATACCCCGGTGATTACCTCCAACACCTCTTCCTTGCCAGAAGTAGCTGGTGAGGCTGCTCTATTGGTTGATCCCTATGATGTGGAGGAGATTGCGGGGGCAATGTTGCGCATTTGGAATGAACCGGATTTGCGGGAGGATTTGGTCAAAAAAGGCCAGCAGCAACGGCAACAGTTTTCCTGGGATAAGGCTGCCACCGATATATACACTATTTTGCAAGCAGTTAAAAGCTAGCGCCATGAATTTGCGGATCAAATACTTCCTTTTGATCCTCGTTTTGCACGGGGTGATCATTTACCTGGCCTTCCGGGTGCTGTATGAAAACAAA
>JAAFHQ010000727.1:3357-3800 GCA_013298445.1 Chitinophagales bacterium
CGGAGCAGCATTATTTTTTGGAAAAACTGATCAAAGCTTCACCTATTGCCATTTTGATCCTGGATTTTGACGACCATTTGAGTGAAATCAACCCCAAAGCTCAGGATTTATTGGGCTTGTCACCCCTGGATCAAAGTTGGCACAATCGGCCCCTGGCTACCTTGAGCCACCCACTGACGCCCCACCTGGTTCCTTTAAAAAACGGCGATCACCAAACCATTGCCATTAACGGGATCGAAACCTATAAAGTACAACGTTCCTTCTTTATGGATCGGGGCTTTCAACGCCCTTTCATCATGGTGGAAGAACTCAGCGAGGAGCTTCTGGCTTCCGAAAAAAAGGCCTATGGCAAGGTAATCCGTATGATGGCCCACGAGGTCAACAATTCCGTGGGGGCCATCAATTCCATCATCGATAGTACGCAGCGTTACCTTTTGAAACAA
>JAAFHQ010000728.1 GCA_013298445.1 Chitinophagales bacterium
GGAAGACTTGAGCTAGCGGGTGGTTAGACTTTACCCGCTAACCACCCCAATTTTTACCAACGCTGGTCAAGGCATCCGCTTACCGCAACTTCCTTAGCTGAATGCCATTCAGCACCGCTTCGCCAAGACGAGATTTGAAAGTAACCTGCACGCCTTCCTGTCCAGCTACGCTGACTAAGCACTTGATGGCCACGGCTTGATCCGTCTGGAGGGTTTCGCTGTTGCTCAGACCCGAAACCACCACCTGGCCATTGATCAACACATCGAAGCTGCGGGCTTTGAACTCGTCGCGTGGGCCACCCCGTGAGCCGACATTAAACGCAATGTCGTTGCCGGTGTTTTTTGATAACAATTCGGCAAAGTGGAGCGTCAATTCGTAATCGCCGGGCGGCACGTCGAATCTAAACCCTTCAATGCCGGTTCGTTGGGTTTGGTAAATCGGATCCAATTCGGTGCCAAGAATATTCCGGCTGCCACCAAAACCAACCCGCGAATTATTCGCCATCACAAACTGCTTGCCGCCTACGTACCCCCAGCTACCCGCCTGGTAGGCCTGCTCAGGGAGCCAGTTTTGCCCTGTTTTGTCATCGAAGAACAGCCGTGAATCACCGAGGCTGACATTTAGTTCCGTGAAGGGCAGTTTGGCATTTTTCAGTTGCCGTGGGAGCAGGTCGAACACAATATCGGCTTGGTCGCTAATGGTGGTACCCGCCACCGAAGCTGTTGCCACCAGCCTATTGAGCCCAGGCCTAAATGGAACCTTGAACTGAGCGATGCCCTGTTTGGTTTGGGCACTGCCGATTACCTTACCATTCAGCGTCAGCGTAACTGTTGGCTGGTTGGCAAACACCTCAACGGGCTGCGTACAAACCAAACTCGTTTCTGAGTCGGCAACGCCACTGCGGCGATTCCACTCTTTTGCTCCCACCTGGATATAAGGCGTTTTGACCAAATTGGCCTTATAAAACCGATAAGGGTCTTTTTCCCGACGGTCGTAGGTCATAATGCCCTTTGGGTTGATGTTGGGGAGGGTTTCGGCCCGAACTGCCGTGTTGAATTCGTTCAAGTTCCAGACCATCCCGGCGGCGACAAATGGGCGGTCGAGGATCGCTTTGAGCGAGGCCTGATGGTAGGCCATGGTGTACTCGACCGATTTATCGAACCGAAGGGGCGTAGCACTGCGTATCCGGTTGTCGGCATCGGCACCGTATTCGGTAACCAACAAGGGCTTGTCGGGGAGTTCGCGGTGGTGTTTATCCAGAAACTTGCCGAACTCATCGAATGTACCGTAGTACCAGCCGAAGTAAAGATTCCAGCCAACGAGTTTCGGGATTTTGGTCAGCCCAACTTTGTTGTACACCTCCCAGGCATTGTGGTTCGGAATGAGCGTGTAGCGTGCTGAATCTTCCTGTCTCGCCATATTTTCCAGTTCTTGAGCCAAGCCTGCCAGATGCGACAGGTACACTTTCTGCCGGGTGGAGTCATTTCCAAACGGAACCCGCAGCAGCATTTCGTTCATGTACGACCAGATAATCACACTGGGGTGATTGTAATGCTGAAGGATGACTTCGCGGTGTTGCTGTTTGGCACTGGCGGCAAACGCTTCGGAGTCGGTAAAGCCCATGACGGGTGTTTCTACCGAAGCCAAAATACCCAATCGGTCGCAGGCTTGCAGAATGGCAGGGTCTTGTGGGTAGTGTGCCACGCGCAGAAAGTTGCCGCCCATGTCTTTGAGCAGTTCCACATCGCGCACGTGCATGGCATCGGATAGGGCGTTGCCCATGCCTGGGTAGTCCTGATGGCGACTGGTGCCCATCAGTTTGAGCGACTTGCCATTGAGGAAAAAGCCCGTGTTGGGGTCGAAGCGGAACCAGCGAAACCCAAGGGGGTTGCTCACTTCATCGAGCAGTTGCCCCGTCGTAGCATCGGTAAGGGAAGACACAATCCGATAGAGGTAGGGGTCTTCAGGGGACCAAAGTCGCTGCCCACGAATGTTTTTTATGGTCTGTATAAAATCAAATTTCTGCCCCGCACCTGTGCTAAAGGAACCTTTTTCCTCCGCCAGTAGGCTTCCATCTGGTTTCAGAATGCGGTGGCTGATGGTTAATGTGCGCGCGGTGCTGGTCTGGTTTACAAACGCGCCTTTGATTTGCACGGTGGCTTGGGTGGCACTGACCTGTGGCGTTGTAATAAACACGCCATTGGTAGCGTGATTGTCGGCATCGAAGTGAACGTGGTTCAAAACGTTTAGGTACACATCCCGATACAGTCCTCCGAAGATATTGAAATCGCCCATGGTAGGCGGTAAGTTGTCGTCGTGGCTGTTGTTCACCCGAACCACCAGTTCATTGGCTTGGTTGCCCTCGGCGGCAAAATTGAGGAATGAGCGTACGGGGAATGAAAAAAAGGTGTAGCCACCGGCATGTTTTCCGACCGATTTGCCATTGATAAACGCCTCGGCGGTCTGCCCTGCGCCTTCAAAATGGAGATAGATGTCCTTGTCTTTCCAATCGGCGGGGATAAACAGCGTTTTTTTATACCAGCCATCGCCCCGGTAGTAGCCTGGCTCGTCGTCGAGTACGTCCTGGGTATTCCAGGTATGCGGAATGGACACTGGTTTCCAGTTGCTTCCAGCTGCTTTTTGGGTGGTGTCTCCTTTGCAGAAAAGCCAGTTGCTGTTAATGCTTGTTGATAAACGGGACTGTGCTTGTACGTTTGACAGCAAGAAAAGCCCCAACATGCTGAGCGAAAAAATGAACCTAAATACCATATCCAGAGGTTGATTATTGTAACAAAAATTTCAAAATTGGCGAACTGCCGAGGTAATTTATGGAAGATATTAGATTACAGGAAGAGATTATGGAAGAAGTTAAAAAACCGCTGGAATGATCAGGAGGTTATATTGGTATTTTCACTGCTCGACTAAGTTTCTCGCTTTGGTAGGAATAGTGTGCAGCTCATTACCACGCACTAACCTTGTACCTTCCACGTTAATGGAAAGGCCTGCACAATCAGATAAACCACAAGCCAATGCTAATCGAAAAATACACCCCAAACTGGGTGACCCAATTCAACAACATCAAACTCCAACTCGAAGCCGTTCTAAGCGGGCTTGAATGCAGCATTGAACACGTGGGCAGTACCTCAGTACCCCATTTGGATTCCAAACCCATCATTGACATCGACATTGTGTACCAAGCAAAACCCGACTTCGAAAAAATAAAGCAGGGGCTTGAGAAAATCGGCTATTACCACAATGGAAACCAAGGGCTAGAAGGCCGGGAGGTGTTCAAAAGGAGTGGCCAATTGAGCAATGAGGTATTGGACCGCATCAAACACCATCTTTACGTTTGCCCAATGGACAGTAAAGCCTTGGAAAGGCACCTTTTATCCCGCGACCATTTGAGAAAAAATGAGGAGGCCAGGGTCAAATACCAACAAATGAAATATGAATTGGCGGAACAATCCAATCAGGATCGAAAGAAATACCAGGAATTAAAAGAACTGTATGTGAATGATTTTATTGATTCAATGATAGCAGCGGAGAAAAACGCAGGCACAGCATCGCATTGGCAATAGTGGGGCTGAGCGCTATAAATCATTGATCAGGTAACTTATACTTGTTTTTCAGGAAATGAATCAAGCGGTTTGAAGTATTTAACTGTTTGACCAAAAAATCCTCGATATACGAACGAGTAACCAGTTTAAAAACAAATAACTTATTGAACAATGTTGTCTGTTTGCCACCCTCAACCCTTAATGGAGGGAATGGTTTATTTAGTATTTTCCC
>JAAFHQ010000729.1 GCA_013298445.1 Chitinophagales bacterium
GCAGGTTCAAACCGGTGACATAAACTTTTTGCGGGTCCACAGGGTCAACGCGAAGGGTGTTGAAGGAATAGGCAGCTTTGCCTCCTACATTGTCTTCGGCGCGGTTGGTTTTGCGCCAGGTTGCCCCGGCATCATCGCTGCGGTACACTTCGCCGCCGATTTCGCGTTTTTGAGGTTCACGTCCTGCATCCGTATCAGCCTTGCTTTCGGCAGGAAAAGGATCGCGGAGGTTTACATTTTCAATTACGGCGTATACTACATTGGGTTTGGTCCGGCACACATCCAGGCCAATGCGGCCCAAGTCTCCGGTTGGTAAACCCTGGCTAAGTTTTTTCCAGCTTTTCCCGGTGTCCACACTTTTGTAAATCCCACTTTCCTTGCCTCCGGTGATCAGGGTCCAGGGATAGCGGTATTTTTCGTAGGCAGCAGCGTAAATGACATTAGGGTTGTTGACGTCCATGGCCATGTCCACCACGCCAGTATTGTCGCTGATGAAGAGGGATTTTTGCCAGGTTTTGCCCCCATCGCTGCTTTTAAATACGCCACGTTCGGGGTTGGAACCGAACAGATGTCCCATGGCGGCTACATAAACGGTGTTGGGATCTTTGGGGTGAACCAAAATTTTGCCGATGTGCTGGCTTTCGGGTAGACCACAATAAGTCCAGGTTTTGCCACCATCGGTACTTTTGTGCAGCCCATTGCCGCTGTAGGAACTGCGGGCATAATACGAATCACCAGTGCCCAGGTAAATGACATTGGCGTTGGAGGGAGCCACAGCCACTGCCCCTAGGGAGTGTACGTCAGGATGGTTGAATACCGAAGTCCAGGTGGTGCCGTTGTTGCTCGATTTGTACAGGCCGGCATTGCGTGTGGCCAGATAAATGGTGTAAAGATGCTCGTTTTGGGGTTGTTCGGGTACGGCAATGTCCACAACCCAACAACCGGGGCGGAAGGGGCCGATGTTGCGGTAAGGCAGTTTGGACAAAAGCTCGTTGGATAATTTATTCTGGCTAAAAAGGGAGATCAGAACCCCAAAGAAAAGAAAGGTGCAGGTAAATAGACGTTGCATAGGTACGGTTTTGCGCTTTGCCCCAAAATAAGGAATCTTGTAATAACCGTATCTGTGTATCGCCCAACTACCTAAAAAAGCTAAAAGTTGCACGAAATGTCCTCTTTTGTGCAACTTTTAGCTTTTTTGTCAAGCCGGGTTACGCTGACTAGTTAGGCTTCCGGCGTACTGGTTTGTGTATTCTTCTTCCCGTTGCCTGACCACTTCCAGCTTCGCGGGCGTTGTTTTCAGGTGCTTTTACATCTTGGATTTCAAAATTGCCCAGTTTGTCTTGCGTGGGCTGGCCTCCAGTTTGGCCGCTAGCCGCATCACGGGGGCTCTTGATGGTAGCATTCCCAACTGGTTTTTTCACCCACAACAAGGAATCATCTCTCCAACCAGAAGGTTTTGCGGTTCTGGCTTTGGCTTTAGAGCGATCCTGAGCAAAAGTTACCGTTGCACACAAGGTGAACAATCCGAGCAAAAACAATACTTTTTTCATGTCAATAGGATTTTGAGATTCAATGAATTTGATTCAATCTTGAGAAGCTATTTAAGCATTCGATTGAATACCCCACAAAGTTGCAGCAGAAAAAAGGGGCACGCCTCACCTGAATAGGTGATTTTTTCCTTCTACATTTACTCCCGGTCAAAATTTAAGCAAAAAACAGCACTTAAGTATTGTTATGAACTCAAAAATTGCGGATAAAGGCCTAGACAATAAGTACTTCGATGTCATTGTACTCGGAGTAGGTTCGATGGGCTCAGCCACTTGTTTTCATTTGGCCAGTCGTGGTTTAAAAGTTTTGGGGTTGGAGCAATTCAGCATCCCTCACGACCAGGGCTCACACGCCGGGCAGAGCCGGATCATCCGCAAAGCCTATTTTGAGCACCCTGATTATGTGCCCCTCTTGGAACGCGCCTACCAAAATTGGCATGACCTGGAAAAATTGACGGATACCCCGCTTTACCATGAAACAGGGCTACTTTATTATGGCCCTCCTGAAGACGAGATGATGCAAGGGGTGAAATCATCGGCCAAAACTTACGATGTGCCGCTTGAGGTGCTGAGTCAAGACCATAACCAAAATAAGTTTCCCCAAATAAAGGTACCCAACCATTACGAAGGACTCCTGGAACCCGGTGCAGGATTCCTCCCACCCGAACGGGCCATCTTGTTGTACACCGATCAGGCCATCAAACATGGTGCGGTCATCAACACCCAGGAAAAAGTCTTGAGCTGGAAAAAAAATCCCGGAGGCGGAGTCACCGTGATCAGCGATAAAGGAACCTATCACGCGGCCAAATTGGTCATTACGGCTGGGCCTTGGGCTGGCCATTTTATCCCTCAACTCCAACCCAAATTGCAAGTCACCCGCCAGGTATTGGCCTGGGTGATTCCTAAAAACCCACAGCCTTTTGAACTAGGTCAGCTGCCTTGTTGGATGATCGTAGATGAAGTCAATCCGGGCATTCTTTATGGATTCCCCATTATGCCTGTAGGGCAATTCAATGGGCCAATTGGATTCAAAGCGGGTTATCATGTGCCAGGTCAAGTGACCGATCCAGATCAGGTCGAACGCACGGTAAGTAAGGCAGAGGAGCAACAAATCATCGATGCGTTACAGCGTTTTTTTCCCGAAGCTTATCAGTCCACCCATGTGCTCAAAACCTGTTTGTACACCTATACCCCGGATGAAAATTTTGTGATCGACTTTTTGCCGGGATTTGATCAGGATGTGGTCATTGCGGCGGGATTTAGTGGGCACGGCTTTAAATTTGCTTCGGTGGTGGGTGAAATTCTGGCGGATTTGAGTGCCGAAGGGGCAACTGCGTTGCCAATTGGCTTTTTAAACACTAGTCGCTTTTTTTAATTTTTTTCACCACAAAGACACAAAGACACTAAGGCACTAAGTATTTAAAATGACCATACTTTGTGTTTTTGTGTCTTTGTGCCTTTGTGGCAAAAAAACAACAGTGCCTTTTCTTCAACTTACCAATCTACATACATGAAAAAAATCCTTTTCCTGCTGACTGCTATCTTGTTTTTTGGGCAAAAAATCGATGCTCAGAACCTATTGCGCTACGTCAATCCACTCGTCGGGACTGACTCCGATTTTAGTTTATCCACGGGCAATACCTACCCCGCGATTGCGCTGCCCTGGGGCATGAACTTCTGGACACCCCAAACTGCACCCAACGGCGACGGCTGGCAATACGCCTACGACGCCAATAAAATCAGGGGTTTCAAACAAACCCACCAGCCCTCACCCTGGATCAACGATTACGGCGCATTTTCACTGCTGCCCATGACGGGTAAATCCCCGGAAATTCGCGACAAAAAACGCGGCTCCTGGTTCTCCCACAAAACCGAAACCGCCATGGCCCACTACTACCAGGTCTATTTGGCAGATTACGATTGCTGGGCCGAAATCACACCCACCGAACGGGCCGCCCAAATGCGCTTTCGCTGGGGACAGGAAGGCCCAAAATCTGTGTTGCTCGATGCTTTTGACCAAGGCAGCATGGTCAAAATCATCCCGGCGGAGCGCAAGATCATCGGCTATGCCCAGAACCACCACGGTAAAGTGCCAGATAATTTCCGCAATTATTTCGTAGCGGTTTTTGACCAGGACTTTGAAGGGTTTAGCACCTTCAGCGATACCATCGTGCTGAAAGATGCCAGTGTGGAAGGCAAACACGTGGGGGCAGTGGTGCACTTCAAACCCGGCGTTCGTCAG
>JAAFHQ010000073.1 GCA_013298445.1 Chitinophagales bacterium
TACCATGGCCAGCAGTAGCTTGCTCAAAGACGAGTTTTGGGACATTGGCAGTGATGAACCCCAATTTGGGCCCGATGACAAACACATCCTCTATACCGCCTACCGCAATTTTGAACGCGACATATTTGTGTACAATCTCGATACCAAAAAAATTCAAAACCTCACCAATACCGGGGTGACCGAGGCTGCCCCACGCTGGTCAGGTGATGGCAAAACCATTTATTTCAACGGTAACCTGACCCAGCCCTCCTACCCTTTTGGTTTGGGCGATGCCGATCTGTACAGCATGTCTCTGCGTGCTTACGATCCGCCTTATCGTTCGGACAAAGTGAAGGAACTGTTTAAGGAGGAAGAGAAAAAAACGGACAAACCCGCCGCAAAAGACTCCACCGCCAAAAAGACCCCGATCCAGATCGACGAAGCCTACCTGAGCGAACGCATCCAACAACACGGGCCAACATTGGGCAACCAGTCAGCGCCTTATGTGATCCAAGTTGGCGAAAAAACCACCCTGCTGTTTGCATCCAACCACGACGAGGGCAAGCCCAATTTATGGAAACTGGTGCTCGAACCCTTTGAACGGCCAAAAACTGAAATGATTCAAGGTGCCACTGGTTTTGGCTTTGACCTCAGTGTGGCCAAAAATCAGTACTACATATTAATAGGTGGTAACATTGCTACGCTCAACCTTGATGGTAACAAAACCGAAACCATTGCCATGGACTATACCTTCCGCAAAAAACTCTCCGCCGAGTTTGAGCAGATGTTTTATGAAGCCTGGGCAAACATTGAGCAGAATTTTTACGACGAAACCTTCCACGGCAAAAACTGGAAGGCCATCCGGGATCGTTACGCCGCTTTTTTGCCACACCTAAACACCCGCAGCGATTTGCGGCAGTTGTTGGGTGAGATGTTGGGCGAATTGAATGCTTCTCACCTGGGTTTCAACTCCAGTGGCACCGAAGAAGAGATTTTTTACAAAGGTCGTAGCGCGGGTACAGGCATCCTGTTTGCCAATGATGACCCCTATCGGGTGGAACGGATCGTGGCGCGTAGCCCTGCCGACCGCATCGACAAAGACGTGCGCCCCGGCGACCGTTTGATCAAAGTAAATGGTACTGCGGTGGTTCCACGCAACAACCGTGAACAATACCTGATTCAACCCTCTTTGGACGAAGAAATAAGCCTGACCTTTATGCGGGGGCAGGAAGAACGTACGGTCAAAATCCATCCGGTCAGCACTTTTGTCATTAACGACTTGTTGTACGACGAATGGGAAGCAGGTTGCCAAAAACGGGTGGATGAGCGGAGCAACAAAAAAATTGCTTACGTACACATGAAGGACATGGGCGGCGGCTCTCTCGACCATTTCCTCAAACAAATGGTGAGTGAAGGCTGGCAACGCGATGCCTTGATTCTGGATTTGCGCTACAACACTGGTGGCAATGTACACGACAAGGTCTTGCAATTCCTCTCTCAAAAACCCTATCTGCAGTGGAAGTACCGCGAGGGTCAACTATCTCCGCAACCCAATTTCACTCCTGGTGCCAAACCTATCGTACTACTAGTAAATGAACCCAGCCTCAGCGACGCCGAAATGACCACCGAAGGATTCAAGCGCCTCAAGCTTGGAACTGTAGTAGGTACCGAAACGTACCGCTGGATCATTTTCACCAGTGGCAAAGGGCTCGTTGATGGGTCCTTCTACCGCCTGCCTTCCTGGGGTTGTTATTCCATGGATGGGAAAGACCTCGAAATCACGGGTGTCAAACCAGATGTTTACGTGAAAAACACCTTTAAAGATCGCCTCGAAGGAAAAGATCCTCAATTGGAGAAGGCGATTGATTTAATTATAGAAAAAATGAAATAAAGGGTTAAAATCCGTGTTTCATCGGTCAAGACTGCCAAGCTTTTTGTGCTTGGCAGTCTTTTTTTTTACACAATACAATTTAACTCAATTGAAATCCTCTATTTTATTCCTAAATTTCCTAAATTCACAAAATTTTCTTTTTTTATTAAAATTTTTTCAAAATCTATAAAAGTATTCTTTACATTTATCGCGTATTTCCCTGATTAATTTTTAACCTATCAAACACGGCAGAACACATGAAAAAAACCAATCTACGCAGTCTGTTTATTCTCTTGCTATGTATAGCAGGCGCGTGTCTCCCTCCGGGTGCTTTTGCACAAACCAAAATCTCGGGTAAGGTGATTGACAAGGATAGTGGGCCGCTCATCGGCGTAAGTATCCTGGTTAAAAACACGACCACAGGTACGGTTACTGACATTGACGGCGGTTTTACTTTAAATGCACCAGATGCAAACGCTACACTAGTTTTTTCCTACACCGGCTACACCACGCAAGAAATAGCCCTTGCTGGTCGCACAAATCTTGACATCACCATGGCTACTGACAACTTGCTGCTCGACGAAGTAGTAGTTGTAGGTTATGGTGTACAAAAAAAGGAAACCGTAACTGGAGCTGTATCCAGTGTGAAGGGTTCCGACTTGGTTAAATCTCCTGCTGTCAACGTTTCCAACTCTATCGCGGGCCGCATGGCCGGGGTAGTCGCTGTTAACCGCAGTGGTGAGCCTGGTTACGATGGTTCTGGTATCCGGATTCGGGGCTCCAACACCCTGAACAACAACGATGCCTTGATCGTAATCGATGGTATTCCTGCTCGTGCAGGGGGCTTGGATCGTTTGAACCCCAACGACATCGAAAAAATTTCGGTATTGAAGGATGCATCTGCGGCCATTTATGGTTCTCGGGCAGCCAACGGGGTTATCCTGATCACCACCAAAAGAGGTAAAATCAGCAAGCCAGAATTGTCTTATTCCTTCAACCAGGGTTACACCCAGCCAACCCAGCTGCCAGAGGTAGCTGATGCGGCTCAGTACACTGAAATGTTGAACGACCTGGACATTTATGGTTTGCCTGCCAGCGAATGGGCTGCGGCAACTACAGCTTACAAAACCGCTGGCACGTACACTCGTCCCAATGGTCAAGTGCGCAAGGCACCATTCCAGCCTGAGGATTTTCAGAAGTACCGCGATGGTTCTGATCCCTGGGGCCACCCCAACACCGATTGGTATGCGGCGACTATCAAGGAATGGTCACCACAACAGCGCCACAACCTGCAAATGACCGGGGGTACTGAAAACCTCAAATACCTCGCGTCTTTGGGTTATCAGAATCAGGACGGTGTTTACATCAACTCTGCAACGGGTTACAAGCAGTACGACCTGCGCATCAACCTGGACGCTAAGATCAATGAGTTCATCAATGTGAACTTTGGGATGTTGGGCCGTCAGGAATACCGCTTCTTCCCTACCCGGGGTGCAGGTGCCATTTTCCGTATGTTGATCCGTGGCAAACCACAACAGCCAGCTTACTGGCCTGACGGACGCCCTGGTCCAGACATCGAAAACGGTGAAAACCCAGTGGTTATCACCACCAATCAAACGGGTTATGACCAGGATAAGCGCGACTATTTCCAAACCAACGGTACCCTGGACATTAAAATCCCTGGCATCAAAGGTTTGAAATTCTCAGGTACTGCCGCGATTGACAAACTCAATACCAACCGTAAAGTTTGGCAAACGCCCTGGACTTTGTACGAGCGTGGCACTGGCTTTGAAGCCGATGGGGTTACGCCTAAACTGATTGCAGCCAAACGTGGTCCTGCTGAACCAAACTTGAACCTTTTCAACAGCACTCAATTGAACGTGTTGTTGGGTGGGGTTTTGACCTATGAGCGTACCTTTGGAGACCATGCTCTGACCGTTTTGGCGGGTTCCAACCGGGAAACAATCGAGGGTACCAACTTCAATGCTTTCCGTCGTTTCTTCATTTCACCAGCACTTGACCAATTGTTTGCAGGTGGTGACCTTGAAAAAAACAACGGCGGTGGTGCATTCACACGTGCTCGTTTGAACTACTTTGGCCGGGTTGCTTACAACTTCAAAGAAAAGTACCTGCTGGAATTCCTCTGGCGTTATGATGGTTCGGATATCTTCCCAGAAGAAACCCGTTATGGCTTTTTCCCTGGCGTAATGGGTGGTTGGGTGCTTTCTGAAGAAAAATTCATGGACGCTATTCCTGCCATCAACTACTTGAAACTGAGAGGCTCCTGGGGCCAGATGGGTAACGACCAAATCGCAACTTACCAGTACCTGTCTACCTACGGCTTTAGAAGTTACATTTTGGGCAACGTAGAAACCAAAACTTTGTTTGAAGCACGTATCCCTAATGAACTGATCACATGGGAAGTTGCTACCAATGCCAACATTGGTTTGGAAGGATCGATTTTGAACGACAAGGTTACGTTTGAATTTGACTACTTCAACAACAAGCGGACCAACATCTTGTGGACCAAAAACGCATCCGTGCCTCAGTCCACTGGTTTGACTCTGCCTGCTCAAAACATCGGTGAAGTTGAGAACAAAGGTTTCGACGCCTTGATTGGCTACCGCACCAACATTGGCAAACTGAAGTTGAATGTAAGTGTAAACGGGGGTTATGCCAAGAACAAAATTCTGTTCTGGGATGAAGCACCTGGTGCTCCAGAATGGCAGCGCACCACTGGTCGCCCAATGTTTACCCAGCAAGTTTACCAGTACGATGGTGTATTCGCGACTCAGGCCGAAATCGATGCAGAAACCATCAACTACAAAGCCATCGTCAACACACTACGTCCTGGCGACATGAAGTACAAAGACTTCAACGGCGACGGAAAAATCACTCCTGACGACCGTGTACGTACCGACTTCAACAACATTCCTACCTTCCAGGGTGGTTTGAACATCATTGCCAGCTACCAAGGCTTTGACCTGAACATCCTCTTCCAGGGTTCCGCAGGCGCCAAGCAGTTTGTTAGTCCAGGTGAAATGGGTAACATCGGTAACTACCTGTTGAGCATGTATACTGATCGTTGGACGGTGGAAAACCCCAGCAGTGTACACCCACGGATTGCCAACCGCAGCGACCAGTACTTTTCAGGTGGCAACGATTATTGGTTCAGAAGTACCGATTACATCCGTTTGAAAAACGTCGAAATTGGGTATACGCTTCCTGCCAACATCATCAAAAAAGCAGGAATGACCAGCTTCCGGGTTTACCTCAATGGTTTGAACTTGTTCACCATTTCCGATTTCGATGCGTTTGACCCAGAGACTGACAATGCTGCCGGACAGTTCTACCCACAACAGCGGGTAATCAACGGTGGTTTGACTGTTACCTTCTAACACCCAATAAAATCAATAAAACGATGAGAAACATCATCATTGGATTAATTGCAGTTTTGTTCATCAACAGTTGTAATGACGATTTTGTCAATACACAACCACTGGACCAGCTGGCCCAAACAGCGGTTTGGACGGATGGTTCGTTGGCAGAAGCTTTTGTTTCTGAAATTTACGCCGGTCTTGGTAACGGCGGTTTTGACGAGCAAATGAACGCTTCATTGACCGACGAGACCATTTTCACCCACCCTGGCCGTAACATCACGACCATCACTGAATCACGCTCCAACCCAGCTGATCCAGGTTGGATCAATGGCACTTTGAGCTGGAACAACATGTACTTGCGTATCCGTGCTGCTAACCTGGCATTGAAAAACCTGGAGGCTCCACAATTCAACAACCCTACCCTGGTAGATCGTTTGAAGGGCGAAGCCAAGTTTATGCGTGCTTATTACTACCAGCAATTGCTGCGCTATTTCGGGGGCGTTCCCATCGTGGATAAGCCTTATGAATTGAGTGATACCGACTTTTTGTCTGAAAGAAGTTCTTACGAAGCTTGTGTGAATTTCATCGTCAAAGATTGTGATGAAGCCGCTGCTTTGTTGGACGGAAAAACCTTGGTAGCTGGTCGGGCAACCAAAGCTGCTGCATTGGCCTTGAAGTCTCGCGTATTGTTGTATGCGGCAAGTGACCTGCACGACATGCCGACGGCCAAAGCAAAGTCAAGTGTGCTCTCTAGCTACGCCAAACCTGAATTGGTTGGTTACGTGAGTGGTGACCGCAAAGCGCGTTGGGAAAAAGCGCGGGATGCTGCAAAAGCGGTACTGGATCAGCCAGGCTTTGGTTACAACCTCGGTTTGTCGGCTCCAGCTGCACAAGCGGACGCAGTAAACAACTACATGAATGCTTCTTTGTCTCGCAACGGCGGTGAAAAAGAAATCATCCTGGGTCGTTATTTCATCAACGCCAAGCAGGAAGGTGGCGGCCGCCAGGGTCTGTTCAATGGTCCTAACGGTTACCACAACTGGGCGGGTAACACCCCTATCCAGTTGATGATCGACGATTACGAAATGATGGATGGCAGCAAATTTGATTGGAGCAATCCAACCCATGCCGCTGCCCCTTACACCAATCGTGACCCACGTTTCTACGCTTCGATCCTTTATGATGGTTCAAACTGGAAACCACGTACTTCCGATGTAGCTTCAAAAGATCCAGCCAACCAAATTCAAACGGGTACATACGAAGTGATGAATGGTGCCAGCAAAGTACCTCACTTCGGTTTGGACACCCGTAAGAGTACCGTGGAAGACTGGAATGGCAGCTACACAGGATATTATGCCCGCAAGTTCATCGATCCAAACCCAGCCATTGTAGACCAAAACACCTACCAACAAATTCCTTGGCCTACTTTGCGCTACACCGAAGCCGTCTTCAACTATGCTGAAGCTTTGATTGAATTGGGTGATGATGCTACTGCACGTACCTGGCTCAACAAAATTCGTTTCCGTGCGGGTATGCCTGCACTGACCGAATCCGGTGATGCCCTCAAGCAGCGCTTCCGCAATGAAAAACGCATCGAAATGTATATGGAAGAGCAACGTTACCATGATACGCGCCGCTGGATGATTGCACCCACTACGCTGGGCCGCAAAGCCAATGGTATCAACATCAATGGTACCCTGAAAGCGGGTAAAAACGTGGCCATTTACAAGTACGATCCAACCAACTACGATTATACTTACAAGGTGTTTGAAATCGACCCTGGTAAGGAAAACCGCGCCTGGTTGGACAAACAGTACTACCTGCCTATCCATCGTGATGAGATGAACCGGAACAGTAAACTGGTACAAAACCCAGGGTATTAATCCTAGGTTGATCTACTGAAATAAATGCAAGGGGCGCAAGAGAACGAACAGTCTTTTGTGCCCCTTTGCTTTTATTTTATAAATTTGTGCCTACCATACCTTTTGAAACAAGTTCAATAATGAGAGCCATCTACACCATTCTAAAAGCAACACCTGCGCTAGCTATCCTTCTCCTTTTATCCCAGTGCAAAAGTGATCCATCGAAAGGCACCACTCCCGCTGACGCCCTTTTCACCCTGCTCGATCCCACTAAAACGGGCGTGGATTTTCAAAATGCCATCACAGAAGGCCTCAATACCAACGTCCTGATGTACGAATACTTCTACAACGGTGGCGGCGTAGCTGTGGGCGACGTCAACAATGATGGCCTCGACGACTTGTATTTCACCAGCAACATGCAATCCAATCGCCTTTATTTGAACAAAGGCAACATGGTTTTTGAAGATATCACCGTCGGATCCGGGGTCACTGGCCGGGACGGCCCCTGGAAAACGGGGACCACCATGGCCGATGTCAATGGCGATGGATTATTGGACATTTATGTTTGTTACTCGGGCAGTGTAAGCCCCGAAGCTCGCGCAAATCAATTGTTCATCAATCAAGGGGTAGACCCCAATGGCAAACCCGTTTTTACCGAAAAAGCGGCAGAATACGGTCTCAACAGTCCTGCCACCAGTACCCAGGCCAGTTTTTTCGACTACGACAAGGACGGCGACCTCGACATGTTTTTGCTCAACCACAACCCTCGTTCCCTCCCAGTTTTGGATGAGGCTACCACAGCCGAAATCCTCAAAGTAGACGACCCTGAAAACGGCATGCGCCTGTTTCGCCAGGATAAAGGGGCGAACGGCAAGCCCTTATTTCAAGACATTACCCAACAAGCTGGATTGCTCAGCTCGGCTCTTTCCTACGGTCTGGGTGCCGCTATGGCCGACTACAACGGCGATGGCTGGATCGACCTATACATCTCCAATGATTACACCATTCCCGACTTTTTGTACATCAACAATCAGCGAGGTGGTTTTGTCAACCAAATCAATACCAGCATTGGGCATACCTCCCACTTCTCGATGGGTAGCGACGCCGCCGATGTCAACAACGATGGCCTCGTGGACATCTTTACCCTCGACATGTTGCCCGAAGACAATCGCCGCCAGAAGCTCCTGATGGCCCCCGACAATTACGAAAAATTTGACTTCAACCTCCGTGTAGGTTTTGGCCACCAATACATGCGCAACATGCTCCAGATCAACCAGGGTTTGGTCAATGGCGCTTTGACCTTTGCTGAAATGGGCCAATTGGCGGGCATTTCCAGTACCGACTGGAGCTGGGCTGCCCTTTTTGCCGATTACGACAACGATGGTTGGAAAGACCTCTACATCACCAACGGCTACCTACGCGACTACACCAACCTCGACTTTCTGAAATACATGGGCGACTACGTCCAAAACAACCAGGGCAATATCCAGCGACAAAACGTGTTGGAACTCGTGCAACAAATCCCGGCTTCCAACCTCAGCAATTACGTCTTCAAAAATAAGGATGGCCTGAGTTTTGAAAACCAGAGCCAGGCCTGGGGCATCGCCCAGCCTTCCAACAGCAATGGCGCCGCCTACTCCGATCTGGACAACGACGGCGATTTGGACCTGGTCGTGAACAACATCAATCTGGCCGCCGCCATCTATCAAAACGAAGCGGATAAACGATTCAAACACCATTACCTCAAGGTCAAACTGGAAGGTGATGGGCAAAACAAACTGGGCCTGGGGGCTAAAGTGACGATTTTCCAGGGCAATAAAATGCAGTACCTCGAACAAATGCCAACCCGTGGGTACCAATCCAGCGTTAGCCCGGTTTTGCATTTTGGTTTGGGCGAAAGCAGTACCATCGATAGCCTCAAGATCAGCTGGTTGAGTGGAAAAACTGAAGTATTGCGCCAGGTGAAAGCCGATCAACAGTTGATCTTGAATGAAAAAAATGCAGGGGCTCAAGCTTCAAAACCAGCCGCCGCCGCTCCTGCCATTTTTAAAGAAGTGGCCAGCCCAATTGCCTATACCGCAGCCAGCAACAGCCTCAATGATTTTAAACGCCAGCCCCTGCTCAGTAACCCGCTTTCACAAGTTGGACCTTGTATGACCAAAGGTGATGCAAATGGGGATGGATTGGAAGATATCTTTGTTGGAGGTGGCAGTGGCCAGGCAGGCGCCTTGTTTTTGCAAAATAAAAATGGCTCGTTCACGCGTAAAAATCAGGCCGCTTTTGAAGCCGACAAAGCCAGCGACGATACAGATGCCCTGTTCTTCGATGCGAATGGCGATGGATCAGCAGACTTGTACGTGTGCAGTGGTGGTTATGCCAATTTCATGCCCGACGACGCAGCCTTGCAAGACCGCCTGTACCTGAACGACGGCAAAGGCAACTTCAGTAAAAACGCCAAGGCCCTGCCGAAGATGCTGGTCAGCAAAAGTTGTGTACGCGCCGCAGATGTGAATGGCGACGGGAAAATGGATTTGTTTGTCGGAGGTCGGGTATTGCCCGGCCGTTATCCCGAAATCCCGCGCAGCTACCTTCTGATCAACGATGGCAAGGGGCAATTTAAAGACCAAACTTCCAGCCTCGCTCCTACCCTGGCCAACATAGGCCTGGTTAGTGACGCGGTTTGGCACGATTTGAATGGGGATAAAAAACAAGAATTGATCATTGTTGGCGAATTTATGCCGATCACGGTTTTTGGGCAAAAAAATGGAAAATGGGCCGAGGTAAGTGGGGATTATTTTGACAAAAAATACGCTGGCTGTTGGAATAAACTTTTGCTCGAAGACTTGACTGGCGATGGTAAAATGGATCTGCTGGTTGGGAATTTGGGCCAAAACTCCCAACTCAAAGCCAGCGAGCAGGAACCCGCAGAGTTGTACTTCAAAGATTTTGACGACAACGGTGCGGTGGATCCGATTCTCTGTTTTTTCAAACAGGGCACCAGTTACCCTTACGTTACCCGCGATGAATTGTTGGATCAAATGAGCATCATGCGGGGGCGATTCCCGGATTACAAGAGTTATGCCGATGCGACGCTGAAGGAGGTTTTCACCGCTGAAGAACTGAAGGGCGCTACCCGTTTGGAAGCCAACTACCTCAAAACTGCCTTGTTTGTGGCGGATGCCAAAGGTAAATTTCAAGAAAAACCGCTGCCTCTGGAAGTACAAGCTTCGCCCATTTTTGCCATCAGCAGCCTGGATTTTGATCAAGATGGGAAAAAGGATTTGTTCCTGGGAGGAAACATCAGCAAGGCCCGTTTGAAATTTGGCAAATACGATGCGAATTATGGCCTGATTTTGCGGGGCAATGGAAAAGGGACATTCAGTGCAGTTCCACAAAAGCAGGCGGGTTTGCGCCTGGTTGGGGATGTGCGGAGTGTGCTGACGGTACAGAACAAGTTGCTTGTTGGGGTAAACCAGCAGGGAGTTAAGGCGTATCAGTTTTGATGATTTGTATCTTTTTTAGTCGTTGAATGTGCAAGTGTAGTATAAGAACAATTGAGCAATGTTTTCAACCCCGAAGGGGTGACATGATTATAGCAAAAATAGCGTGAGGATGTATTTGAACCCCGAAGGGGTGACATTATTTGACCGTACCATCGCCGTTTTATTTCATAATGCCACCCCTTCGGGGTTACTCTTTATGAAATAAACACGGTTATTTTTCTATAATCATGTCACCCCTTCGGGGTTCTGAGGCCTTAGTCCACAATTGCACATTCAACGCATGAAATTTCCATAAACAATTCACCACTCATGCGGAAGTACATTTACAGTTGCGTATTGCTTTTTAGCATATTTGCCTGTACAAAAAAGGCAGCAGTCAGCCCCGAAATCAACTCTCGTGACATCTCCAAAGTCATCACCCAAATGACCGACGTGATGATCCACGACGTGAGCAATCCGCCCCTCGCTGCGCGTTTTTTTGCCTATACCTGTCTGGCGGCCTACGAGGTCATCGCCCTGCACGAGACGGAAATTCCTTCCATGCACGGCAAGTTGAACGATTTCCCTAAAATTGAAAAGCCGAATATCACCGAGGAGTATGACTACCAACTGGCCGCCGCCCTGGCCATGTACGAAACCGCGAAAAAACTCCAACCTTCCGGCCCAAGGCTGGATACTTTAGAAACAAAATGGCTGGATTCATTAAAAATAGCGGGTGTTGACCCTGTTCAACTGGATAATTCCATCGCTTTTGCTCAAGCCATCAGTGCCCAAATTATGGCCTATGCCAAAGCCGATCGCTACAACCGCATCAGCAATTATCCACGGTATACGCCTCTGGGTACTGAAGGCTCCTGGTACCCCACCCCGCCGGGTTATTTTGCGCCTGTGGAGCCCAATTTTAATACCATCCGCCCCTTTACCTTGGATTCGGCTGCACAGTTTAAACCAACACCTCCCGAGCCATTTTCAGCGGATAAAAAATCTGGTTTTTACGCCCAAATGCAAGAAGTGTATGCCCAGGATTTGAGCACGGAGAAGCAGGAGATCGCCGCCTTTTGGGATTGTAATCCCTTCGCTCTCCAAGACAATGGGCACTTGATGGTAGGTATGAAAAAAATCTCCCCGGGCGCGCACTGGATGGGCATTGCAGGCATTGCCTGCCAGCAGAGCAAGGCAAGTGTAGCCAAAACGATTCAGGTCTACACCACGGTGGCCATTGGCCTGATGGACGGCTTTTACTGCTGCTGGGATGAAAAATACCGCAGCAACCGCATCCGTCCGGAAACGGCAATTCGCAAGTACATTGATCCAAAGTGGAAACCCTTCCTGCAAACTCCACCTTTCCCGGAATACCTCAGTGGGCACTCCACCATTTCTTCAGCGGCGGCAACCATTTTGACCCATTTTTTTGGGGATAATTTTGCGTACACAGATACAGTGGAGGAGCGCTTTGGCTTAAAAAAGCGGTCTTTTACTTCTTTTAAACAGGCGGCGGCAGAGGCGGGAATTTCAAGGTTGTATGGCGGAATTCACTTTATTGATGCAATTACGAATGGGCAGAAGCAAGGGGAGAAAGTGGGGGAATTGGTGATCGGGAAGGTGCTGTAGATTCTTGAAAAGCGCCCCTTTTTCCAAAAACCTCTTAGGTGTGCCCTAAGGTGAACTTAGGTGTCTTAGGTGGTGAATAAGGGCCCTGCTTCGCAGGGCATTTTTTTGTTTTCACCACCTAAGGCACCTAAGTTCACCTTAGGGGTTCACCTAAGAAATTGTGCGCCTGCGGCGCAAGCAGAATAAAGAATTTATATTTTAATAAGACTTAATTAGGTACCACATTGAAAACCACCTTCTCCTACATCGGCAAAACCGCCGACAAATACCTCGAAGAGGGCTGCAGCATTTACGAGCGCCGCCTGAAGCACTATTTGTCCTATGAAACCGTATTGATCCCCGACATCAAAAACGGCGGCAAACTCGACCCCGAACAACTCAAAATCAAGGAAGGAGAACAAATTCTCCAACGCCTCAAAAATGAAGACTGCCTCATTTTGCTGGACGAGCGGGGCAAACAGTACAGCTCTGAGCAATTTGCGGCCAACATGGATCAGTGGTTTCAAGCCCCTTACAAACGCCTCGTTTTTCAGGTTGGTGGCGCTTTTGGTTTTTCTGAGGCAGTGTACCAACGGGCGAATTATAAACTTTCCCTGTCGGCGATGACATTTTCCCACCAGATGATTCGTTTGTTTTTTTTAGAGCAACTGTACCGTGCGATGACTATCTTGCGCAATGAACCATATCACAACAGTTAACTGCAA
>JAAFHQ010000730.1 GCA_013298445.1 Chitinophagales bacterium
TTGGCTATAGTTGAGCGATATTGAGCTCCGGGCTTCTTTTGTTTGATCAAAAAAAACGCTATTTTTAGTTGTTAAAACTGTCAAAAGGTGGGTTGAAAAAATAATTCACGGCTACCCCCAAAGTGCCAATAAAAACTTAGGCTATGCTTGCGAAAAAAATTGCATTGTGGTTCGCACTCGTTTTGCTTGCACAAGCAGGATTTGCACAAACCTTAGAAAATACCTCAACGGCTCAAAAAGCCATTGAGCAATTCTCCCAGCAAGCTCAAGAAGCCGCAAAATCGAGAGATCACAAGCTGGCAATGCTTTGCTACAAGAAGATTTTTGACCTGGATCCAAGCCGCACCGGTATTTTTGACACAATTGTTAAAATGTACTACGACGCCAAAAATTACGATCAGGCCTTGGAGGCCTACCACGAAAAAATCCAGAAGATAGAACCTACCGAGAAGGATTACTTCTACATGGGCAATTGCCACATGCAGCTCAAAAATTTCCCAATGGCCGATTCTATGTATGCCAAAGTGAATGAGTTGAATCCCACTTATGCCATAGGCTGGTATACTCGTGCTCGAATCAATGTGGCTTTGGACACTGACAATGAGCGAAAAACCATGGCCAAACCTTTTTATCAAAAATACCTGGAATTGGTTGAACCTACTTTTGATAAAACTGATGTGGCTACTAAAAGGAATGTGCTTACTGCTTATGCCTATTTGGTGGAGTATTATGCGGCTCCTGGGGAAAGCCAGGATTTGGGGAGGGCTCGGGAGTATTTAAAGAAGATTGAAGGGGTGGATCCGGAATCGTATAAACCAATTGTGTGTGGAGGGCCGAGGAAGGATTGATGAGGGATGGGGTGCAAAGACTTAGCCTAGCGAGTCGTTGCTCCGAAGTCCTTGCGGCCGAAAAAAATATTTCTGTCCGGTTGCCAAAACTTTGGCGTGAAGTGCTTGGGATTCAATATATAAGAAATGAATCAGAAGTACTCAAAATGCGTCCATTCTTTCCTTGGGTTGAGAAGCGGTGTTTTTATTTGACTTCATTTTGTGGAATGGTTGTTCCAGTTTTATGAAGTTAATCAATCGATTTAAAATTTTCCCTCGCTCGGTGTTGTAGGAAGCATGGTCTATATTTTGCAACAATAGTTCGTTGTTAAATCTACTCAAATTTGCTTTTAAGGCCACGACCACCTCATTATCATTGGGCAATCGATCCAATGCTTCTTCCAATTGATCATCAGTTATCAGGCGCAACAATTCTGTTTCTCCTCTTTTGGCAATCAAGGCATCAATACTGGCCGTAGCATCATCAAAAATTCCCCGGAGAATGTCGGCTGCGCTCATTTCGGTGCGCGATTTATTGCACTTCAGGGTATCCTCCGCTTCACGGGCATCCAGCACTTCCTGATAATCAAATTCAAAGGGTTTATCCAGGCTTTGGCACTTCTCACAATTGCACAAGATGCTTTTGGCAACGCTCACCTTGTTTTCGTAGGGTTCGTGTACTACCCGCCATTGCCGCATGATAGTGCGGATGAGTTTTTCGCTGGAAGCCCCTCTGGCGTACAATTCGATGCGTCTTTCCTTCCAGTTGTCCAAAATCATGACCTGCGCATCCTGGCTATCCAATTTGGAGCCATCCAATACCGCACCTCTAAGCCAGATCCACTGCTCCCGCTCGTTGAGTTGCACGATATGGTCGTGCAGCAATACGATGAGTTGTGTAGCAATTGGCCGAGGCAACCAGTCATAACACAAAAACAGCCGAACATTATTGGATTTGTCCCATTCGGGCAATCCCTCTACGTCTTCGGGTAGTTTGGAAGGGACGACGTATTTCCGGGAGCGTTCGTTGAAATAGCTGAGTCGAAAAACTTCCATCAATTTGAGTAGCTCGTTGTCGCGATCCTGGTATTTTTTATCGTGCCAAATTATTTTGGCGTCTTCCTTGACAAACCAGCCTTTGTTGCGGCGAACGATCGTATCATCCAACACCCGATACAGGGCATCGGTCGCCCATTCTTTGTTCAAAATGACCATGCCTTTCAGCTGATCATTGTTGTAATGCAACACAAAACCCAAGATGTGGAATATATTAAGCAGGTCATTTTGTTCTTCAGTTTCGTGGATATTTTCCTTTTCACAAACTTGGCGGAAACGTTCCAGCGTGATCCAGTGTTCGTCCGTCAGCTTGGTAAGCGCCTTGCGGATGCGTATCCACTGGCGGGGCATTTCCTGCCCAATGTGTTCAAGCTGGTGAAAGCTGTTTTCTAGATATCCTTTAAAGTTCTGAAAGCGACGGAGTTCCTGTTTGTCAAACCCATCCTGACTTGAGGAGAGTTTGTTCAGGTTGATGGTAAAATCTTCGTTTTGTTTCCATAGCTCTTGGTAACGCTTTTTGAGTTCCGGGAAACTGCCGCCTTCCCGGTTGGTTTTGGGATTCTGTAGCAAAATCACTGGTCCGTACCGGCCTTCTTTGTCCCGCCCCAAGCGCTGGATGGTTTCCAGCCAAAAGTCAATTTCTTCTTCATTTTTGTTGCGGTCGGTATCCGTGACGATCACGTACACTGCCTGCTCAGCAACGAACAATTGGTGCAACAAACGGTACATATCCTGACCGCCAAAGTCCCAGAGGTGGTATTGCATTTTAATAAATTCTCCTTCCTTTTGGAGCTTGCATTTGCGGGTTTCGACTTCAATTTCGATACCCTTGGTGCTTTCGGCATCCGAGGGCATGGGTTCGTTGGGCGATTTGAGTTTGCGGCGCAGAGTAGTTTTGCCCGCACGTGGTTCGCCAAGTACCAGCACACGGGCTTCCCAGAGACGTTCTTTGGGTTTGTTGAGGTATTTGAGTACGGCTCCGTGGCCGGATTTGATGGCGGCGATGAGGGAGGGGTCGAGGGGGGTATCTTTTACAAAAATGCCTGGCTCATCATCCCCCCATCCTGTGGTTTTCCAGTGAATATTTAAGCCTTTTTGAATCAATGATTTTATTGAGTAAAGGTCATTGACTTTGGTATTTCTGATTGACAAGGTATTCAACTTTTCAAATGAAGCTAAAGGTGTCAGGTCTTTTATGGGCGTTTCGTTAGCGAAAAGTTTTTGCAATTGTACTAAGTTTTGTAATGGTTTTAAATCGCCGATTTGTGTCTTAGAAAAATCGAGTTTTTTTAGTTGAGGAAAATTTTGTACGATGGATAAATCGCTGACTTGAGTGCCAAGAATTGATAGAAATGTTAACTGAGCTAGATTTTTCAAAGGGGTTAAGTCCTTGACTAAAGTATTATCCAAAACCAGGTCATTGAATTGAGTTAGTTTTTGAAGTGGGGTTAAATCACTCACTTGAGTTTTATATACGGTTAACACTTTTAACTGTGTTAGGTTTTGGAGGGGTATCAAGTCACTTACCTGGGTTTTATATGCGTATAGCTCTCTTAACTGTGCTAGGTTTTGGAGCGGAGTCAAATCAGTGACCGGGGCTTCAGAAATGTCGAGCTCTTGTAATTGAATTAAGTTTTGGATCGGAGTCAAATCGCTGACCGGGGTTTTACTAGCATCTAGCCGTTCTAGTATAGTTAAGTTTTGAATCGGTATCAAATCAGTGACCTGGGTTTCAGAAATGTGGAGCTCTTGTAATTGAGTTAAGTTTTGGAGAGGTGTCAAATCGCTGACCGGGGTTTTACTAGCATCTAGCCGTTCTAGTATAGTTAAGTTTTGAATCGGTATCAAATCAGTGACCTGGGTTTCAGAAATGTGGAGCTCTTGTAATTGAGTTAAGTTTTGGA
>JAAFHQ010000731.1 GCA_013298445.1 Chitinophagales bacterium
CCATGATGGTATGCGGCATCTCGGGCTCCATAAATTGCAAAACGGTATCGATCATGTGCACGCCCCAATCGGTCATCACGCCACCGGCATAGTCCCAATACCAACGAAAATTGCCATGAAAGCGGTTCGGGTTAAAAGGCCGCTTGGGTGCGGGGCCTAGCCATAAATCGTAATCTACCCCGGCGGGAACAGGGCCGTCGGGGGCCTTGGGAATACTGGATTTCCAGCCCACATAAGCCCAGGCCTTGGTGCTGCGCACATGGCCCAATTTGCCGGAACGCAGGAATTGCTGGGCCTCCTCCAGGTGTGGTTGGCTGCGTTGCCATTGCCCTACCTGAATGACCCGTCCTGAGCGCGCTGCCGCCAGTTCCATGGTTTGGGCTTCAACGATGGAGTTGCCAATGGGTTTTTCCACGTACACGTCCTTGCCCGCAGATAAAGCATCCAAAAACATCAAACAATGCCAATGGTCGGGCGTGCCGATGATTACGAGGTCGACAGCAGGATCGGCCAATAAATCCTGATAGGCTTTGTACAATTTTGGTGCAGGCAAACCTGCTTTTTCCAGGTCAGCTTTGCGGCGGGTAAGCACATTATTGTCTACATCGCAGAGGGCAGCACAAAAACATTGGTCATTTTTCAAAAAAGACTGCAGATCGACAAAGCCCATCCCGTTGCAGCCGATCAATCCAACTCCGATGCGGTCATTGGGGCTGATCTGGCGACGTTGGGCAGCAATGAGTTCTAGCGGCAAAGTGCCGAATAACCCTGCTCCGAGAGCAAATTGGCCGGTCTGCTTTATGAATTTTCTGCGCGAGTGTTGCATAGCCTAATTTTTAAATATGCCTTTACCCTAAAAAACGAAGCTTAAGATAAGTAATAGTTCACTCATCTTAAGCTTTGACGTTTTTTTAAGATTACTCCCTGAAAAAAATTGGTTTATTCTCTAACCACCACCATCCGATGGATTTGTGCCCGATCTTGTAAGCGCAACCAATAATTTCCGGCGGGTAGTTCTGTTGGCAATTTGATTTCATACCAACCAGGGCTTCCTTGCAAATTCAGGCTTATTTTTCGGCCCAGTGCATCCAGTAAAAAGACTTCTTGTGGCAACAAGGTCAGAGAAGTTTGGATGTTGATGCGGTCTTTCGCCGGGTTGGGGAATATGGACATCAATTCACCTTTATCCAAGGTGAGGGCCACCACCTTGGAATGGTCCGTGGTACCATCAAAATCTACTTGGCGCAAGCGATAGTAGTTGATGCCCGCCAGTGGGTTTTGGTCAAAGTAGTGATAGCGCTGGGTTTCCTGGGTCGTTCCTTTGCCTTTGACGCGGGTGATTTCCAGGAAATCCTGGCCGTTGGCGCTGCGCTCCAGGGCCATGTAATCGTTGTTGAGTTCGGTAGCAGTTGTCCAGGTCACCAGGACACCTTGATCCTGGAGTTTGGCATCGAACTGGGTCAATTCGATGGGGAGGATACATACGCCATCATTGCCGTCGGTGCCTATACCGTTAGGCCTATTTGTGCCGGTGGCTCCATTGGCTCCCGTTGTACCCCCTACTCCACTGGTTCCACCAATACCGCCAACACCTTGCGCACCTCTGGTGCCACCCGTCCCGGTGCCACCCTGTGGTGTAGAGCAAACCACTGCAGTACAGGAGCCTGCGCTCCCTCCCGTGCCATCACCACCTGCACCCCTGGCGCCACCACGGCCACCAGTGCCACCTGTGCCCGTGCCCGTGCCAAAACCACCAGCTCCACCAGGGCCACCATCACCGCCGTTGCCACCTGTAGCGTCACCACCTGTAGTTGTGGCACAGCTTCCGCCTGTGGAGCCATCTGCTCCTATGGCAAACCCTCCGGCACCGCCATCGCCGCCTTGGCCGCCACGGCCACCATTTTTATCCGCACCAACGCCATTGCCGCCTTGAGCTCCGTTGCCACCCTGACCACCATTGCCAGCAAATGCCGAGCCTCCAGGTAGTGTATTAAATGCGACTCCTCCGTCGCCACCATTCCCACCATTGCCGCCACGGCGACCATTGCCAGTCGTCAAATTCACGCCACCACTGCCGCCATTGCCTCCATTGCCGCCGCCACAAGCAATGCCGTCGTTACTGTTGCCACCTTGGCCACCATTTGTTCCATTTCCACCGTTGGTGGTGGGAGACCCAGGACCATTGCTGCCATTGCTGCCATTGGAGCAAGCGAAAAAGTAGGTTTCACCTCCGCTGCCACCAGAGCCGCCATCAATATTGAGCCAGGCTGCGCCGTTGCCTCCATGACCGCCATTTCCAGCTACAAAACGGCGAGTTTTTGCGCCAGCCTGAAATTGTTCGTACAAAAAGATCATTGATCCACCAGCACCACCCTGCCCACTGGCAATGCCGTTACCACCGGCACCAACTGCGACCTGACCATTGATGACGATCCGACGGGCTTGTAAAAATATACTACCGCCACGGCCGCCATTGATGTTTTGAGTTATTTGATTGGTGATCGAAAGGCCCATCGTACTCAGCCCAATTTGGGCCCAAGCTCCTCGTGAAGGGGAAGTTTGAAGGGTGAAGTTGTTTTCCGGTAAATAGCCGTCTCCGCCATCGCTCAACTGGATATTGCCATTGATTTCAATGGTTCCCGCTGCGCATATGATCAGGTTTTGTCCAGGCGCATTGCTTTGCAAAATGGATTTTCCAAGGATGTTGCCATCAATTTGTACATCACCTTCGGAGTAGACGGTGTAATCTTCTTCCAAAACCAGGGTTTTACCCTTTGGAACAGTCCAATTTTTGACCTGTTGCAATCCAGCACTTGATGCAACTCGAGCATTCAACACGTAAGCTTGTTGAAATAAAGAATGAGTAGCTGCACTTAGCTCGATTTTTTCACATACCCGATCATCGTTGATGTGAAAAAAATTCAAAAGAATGGGATCAATCGATTGGTTTTGTTGTGCGTAGAGTTGGGTGATTCCACAGCAAAATAAGGCCAATGGCACAAAAGCCCATGGGCCACCCAGGGATGTTGTTAGTAGTTGTCTCATCGTATGCTATAATTAACTAATTAGTCACAATCGCTTATGATTCAATAAGGCCAAAATGATTTGAGCAAAACCAGTATGAAGGGTACTTTAAGTAATTTAATTTGAACTTCGTTTCAGAGGGAGCTTTTCAATCCTTAAAGATAAGGGCATTGAGTGTTCTATTTCAATATTATTTCTTCAGATATTTAATAATCAAATGTTTATTCCTTAAACTTGATTAAAACCATCTATTGCAGCCCACTATACAAACCCAAACAGCTTCTGATCTTAGGCTGGTTTAGCGGCACTTAACAAGCCATAGCACCATAATTTTTTTTCCAGCGCGTGGTATTGATGAATAGAGCCCCAAACATTGCTGATTTGTACATCCGATACAATCCCCAGTTTATTCAGGGACAGGGCTATCGGCAACCATTTGTACCCATGCTCTTTGATGTTGAGGATCGAACGCATCGTGTGCTGCGTAATGTCGCGAAAAGCAAAGTCGACCAACCCAGTTTTCTGGGCATGTGCTGCATGTTCGGATACCGTATCTAAATCGGGAATAGCCCAATTGTTTAGCCAACGCCGCAACTGAAATTCATTTTCTTCAGAATAAGGTCGCTTCTTTCGGACATACTCGGCTATGACCAAGCGACCACCGGGACGCAACAACCGGGCTGCTTCCTGATAAAAATCCAATTTTCGCTCAGCGTGACAAACACTTTCCAGGGCCCAGACCACGTCAAAACTAC